>NZ_JBEXCY010000025.1:0-92780 GCF_040605515.1 Dactylosporangium sp. NPDC005572
AGACCTTGTTGAGGAGACGCCGCAGCGGCGTGGCCGCCTGGAAGCGCTCGTCGAGCGCCTTGGCCGAGTTGGCCGGCAGGGCCCTGACATCGATCTTGTGTCGTATCACGGCCGCGCCCGGCGTGCTGATCCGATCGCCACCCCGTAGTCCGACATCGCCATGAAGGATTCCTCGTCGTTCACCATGACCGGCAACCGCGCCGACACTGAAACCTGCGACTCGTCTCAGCTCCTGGGGGCGGTGACTGGTCATGCTCACCGCGCAGGAGCTGCGGGGTGAGCGCCTTCCGTACGAGCCGCCGCTGCCCGCTCGCGGTAGGCCGAAACGACAGCCGATGGCGACCATGTGGGTGATCGTCGAACTGCCCGGCCGTTGCGGTCAGGCACACTGATCATCGCCCGTCCACGCGACGACAGCGACGTCGCCCGGATCCGCGCCTGGGACGGCTCAAGGCACCGTGGCTCTCATGTGACGTCCGGCCACGTGCGCCGGCGTTGCCGTACCCCCAGAATTATTGCGAAGACAAGCGCCGTCACGCCGGTGACGGCCACGGCCATCGCGATCAGGGACGGCATCGACGCCTGCGGGCTGCGGTTGTTGCCGGTCGCGAGCAGCGCCAGCTCGTTGACGAGCAGTAGCAGGAACGGGCCGAGCAGGATCAGCGCCGGCCACCACGCCCGCGGGTCGCGGCGGGCGGCGAGAGGGACCCCGGCACTCAGGACGGCCAACCCCAGAAGCCCGGCGGCGAGCGGCAGAAATCCGACCACAGGGTAGTAGTCGGCAGGGGTGTAGCTGGTCATGAACATCGTCGGCCAGGTGTACGCCGTGCTCGCCAGACCCGCGAGCGCCGGAGTGAAACGGGGACGCCGCGGTACCGCCAGCGCGACCACGCCCAGGGCGATCATGGGTAGCAGGAGCATGGCCGGCGGCCGGAAGAGATCGAGCACCGCCGACACCGGCGCGACCAGCACGGTCGCCGCCAGCGCCAGCGCGACCAACGCCCGGGCGCGGCCGGCGAGCGCGGCGACCGCTGCCGCTGCCCAGCATCCCCAGACGACGACACCCAGCGACGCGAACGGACCGAACCCGTACCCCGGCGACGGTGTGATCGAGTCGGTACCGTGGACGGTCACGCGGGTCGACTCGACGAACGCGAACCAGAACACCGCCATCACCGTGTTGAGCGCCAGTGCGATCGTCGCCGCGATCGGCAGCGCGGACGGCAGGCCGGTCGCGCCGGCAGCGCGCAGGTGCTGCCGCACACCGCCGCGCACCAGGTCGGCGACGTCGGCCGGACTGGGCCACCGTCGGCCCGGGGCGGCGAGGTCGAGGTACGTGTCGACGATCTCGTCGCCGCGTTCGGCCCGGTAGGCGGCGGGATAGGCGCGCAGCAGGGCACGGTAACGCCGCTCCAGCTCACCACTCACGCGAAACCTCCAGCGAGTTTGCCCGCGGCCCGCGCGTCGCGGACCCGCAATCGGGCGGTGGCCGCCTCCGCGTTGGCGCGCAGCCGTGCGGTCTCCGCGCGAAGGGTGGCGTCGCCGGCGTCGGTCAGCCGGTAGTATCGTCGCCGCCGACCGTCGACGATCTCTTCGGCGCCCGGCTCGACGAGACCGTCGTCGGTGAGCCGGTCCAGCGCACCGTAGAGCGTGCCCGGCCGCAGGCCGACACGGGCGCCGGACAGCGTGGACACCTCGGCGATGATCGCGTATCCGTGCAGCGGCCCGGCCGCGAGCGCGGTCAGGATCAGGAAGGTTGGCTCCCTGAGCGGCAGGTCCATGCCGTCCAATATATCGGCTACGAAGGTATCGTGTTGCCCGCGCACAGCGTGGGGATGACGGCCGCAGCGGGCGCTGCGAGATGATCCTCAGCATGGAGATCGTCCCGCGGTTGGTCACTGCGATGCTGTTGCCCAGCCAAATCCAGGGACCGCTCGTGCCGGGTCCGCCGGACCGGCGGTTGGTCATTGTCCGGACTGACACCGAGCTGACGGTGTACGACCTGGACCGTCCGACCACCGGCGACAACGCCCCGGTCGTGTCGTTCCCGGCGCCGTGGCCGCGTGATGCCGGCGGCGTTGACGCGGTGGCGCCCGGCCTCGACGTTGCGGTGTTCGCCGGGCTTCATGCAGCACGTGCGGTGGAGCCGGACGGCCTGACGCGTTGGGAGATTCCGCATGCCTGCTGGGCCTGTGGAGACTTCCACGAGTCGGCTGGCGACTACGCCGGCGATGCGGACCACCGCTACCCCGGTCACGGTTCCGTCGGTTTCGGCGTCGGAGCGCGGACGGTCTGGGCCCATGTGCGGGGGCCATTGGCCGGCGACGACGGCTCGAAGGCCATCGGCGGGTCCGGCGCTGAGGCCTGGTTGATGATCGATGTGTCAGACGGGACTGTGACGGGCCGAGCCGCCACCGCCACATATGCGGCAGGGTCGCATCACATCCCCCACCCCGATCCGGCTGTCATGGGCCTGTCGGTGGGAGAGGGGCAGGACGGCTCACCGGCATTGTGGGGACGCTGGCAGGATGGCGAACTCAGGATCGCTCGGCTGGCCGGCGACGACGAGGTGCTGGTCGCCGCCGGGCCTGCCGGTCGGACGTTCCTTACAGTCGGCCACAGCCGATGCCACGAATTGACCGTGCACGACACGGCCGATCACACGGTGGTCGGCACGCTGTTCGCCGACATGCTCCCGCCCACGGATGCGTCGGCGTGTTGGGACCTGCATCAGTACGGCCTCGTCGATGACCGCACTCTCGTGGCCAGCACGAGCTATTACGGGCACGGCGAGACGGGTATCCGGCACTGGTTGATCGACGTGGACGCGCTGGAGGTGCTCGGCCAGGTGCGGTACCCGATGGAGGTTTCCTCGGGCCCGCTGGGATGGGGTGACGGCACCTGGCTGACCACGGGACCTACTCCGAACGACCTGAGCGTCTGGCGGCTGCCCAGCTGACGACACCCTGCAGACGGGTCCACAGTCCCAGGTATGGCTTGGGACATCGATCACCGTAGCGGCCCGAAGAAGGCCCGCAGGTCCGCTGCGAGCTGGGCCGGGGCCTCCATCGCCGGGAAGTGCCTGCCGCGCTGGAACTCGGTCCAGTGCGCGTCGGCCGGTGCCGGGACCAGCTTGCGTACCGTCTCGTCGGCGCCGAAGACTGCGAAGCCCTGCGGTACGGCCGGCGGCGCGCCCCAGTCGGACGAGTGCGCCTGCTCGTACAGGGTGTGCGCGGCGGTGGCGCCGGAGCCGGTGAACCAGTACAGGCTCACCGTGGTGAGGAGCTGGTCGCGGTCGACCGGCAGGTCGGTCCATTCGTGGACCTTCTCGGCGATCCAGGCGAGTTGCAGCAGCGGTGAGTCGACCAGGCCGTAGCCGATGGTCTGCGGCCGGCTGTTCTGGATCGCCAGGTAGCCGGAACCATCCGTCGTGAACGCGTCCATCCGGTCCAGGATCAGCTTGTCGACCGGGTCGTTCTCGTTGAGCCGGTCGGCCATCCCGGGCAGGAACGTGGCCACGTTCGCGGCGGTCAGCGGATCGGTCACCACGTGAACGCCGATCACATGCTCGCCGTCGAGGCCGGCGACCGTGCCGGACACGCCCGCGCCGATGTCGCCGCCGTGCACGCCGTAGCGCTCGTAGCCGAGCCGGCGCATCAGCTCGACCCAGGCGCGTGCGGTGCGACCCATCGCCCAGCCGGTCGCGCTCAGCGGGGTCGAGAAGGCGTACCCGGGCAGGGACGGCGCAACGACGTGGAAGGCCTGGCCCGAGGCCGGGTCGACCAGCGGTTCGATCAGGTGCAGGAACTCGGCGACGGAGCTCGGGAAGCCGTGCGTGATCAGCAGCGGCTTCGCGTCGGCGTGGCTGGATCTGACGTGCAGGAAGTGGATGCGCTGGCCGTCGATCTCGGTCATGAATTGTGGGTACCGGTTGAGCCGCGCCTCCTGGGCACGCCAGTCGTACTGCATGCGCCAGTACTCGGCGAGCTCCGCCAGGTAGTCCAGCGGTATGCCGCGGGTCCACCCCACGCCGGGCAGCTCGCTGGGCCAGCGGGCGTTGGCGAGACGGTCGTGCAGGTAGTCGAGGTCGGACTGGGGGATCTCGATGCGGAAGGGCTGAATGCCGTTGCTCATCGTGCTTCTCCTTGTCGGCGGGGCCGGTACGGACGGGCGCACGCGGAGAAGGCTAGAGACAATATAGGAAGATATCGTTCCTAGTTTGCCCGCAGGATTGGAGAATGTTGGAGACCTCGGCTCGGCTGCTGCGCCTGCTGTCCCTGTTGCAGGCCCGGCGCGACTGGACCAGCACCGAGCTCGCCACCCGACTCGGCGTCACCACCCGTACCATCCGCAACGACATCGACCGGTTGCGCGGGCTCGGCTATCCGGTCGACGCGCGGCCGGGTGTCGCCGGCGGGTACCGCCTCGGCCAGGGCGGCGCCCTGCCGCCGCTGCTCCTCGACGACGAGGAGGCGGTGGCGGTCGCGGTCGGACTCCGTACCGCTGCGAGCGGCTCGATCGCGGGGATCGAGGAGACCTCGGTCCGTGCACTGGCGAAGCTGCAACAGGTGCTGCCCTCGCGGCTACGCCACCGGATCAGCGCCTTCCAGTCGTACACGCTGCCGACGCCATCACCCGGCCCGCAGGTCGATCCGGATGCGCTGACCGCGATCGCGAGCGCCTGCCGGGACCACGAGCTGCTCCGGTTCGACTACCAGGCGCACTCCGGGGCGGCCACTCGGCGCACCGTGGAGCCGTACCGCCTGGTGAACGACCGGCGCCGCTGGTACCTGGTGGCCTGGGACGTGGACCGGGACGCCTGGCGTACCTTCCGGGTCGACCGGATCGAGCCGCGGACGCCGACGGGGCCGCGTTTCACGCCCCGCGCCCTACCGCCCGACCGGGAGATCGCGACGCAGCTGGCACGCAGGGTCGACGAGGCGACCTGGCGGTACCGGGCGCGGGTGGTCGTGCACGCACCCGCGCAATACGTGCAGGGTCGGCTGCCGATCCCCGTGGAGATCCAGCCCCTGAGCAACGACCGGTGCTCCTTCGAGCCGGGCTCGGACCATCCGGAGATGCTCGCCCTTTATCTGGGCATGCTGGATGCGGACTTCACGATCATAGACTCCCCGGAGCTCGTGGACGCGCTGCGCAAACTGTCGGAGCGGTATCAGCGCGCCATCGACTCCAGTCAACAGGCGTCCGCCTAGCTCCGCCGGCAGGGGTTGTCCGATTTATCGGCTGCCGATCGTCGTCAAGGTGGGCCCGTCCGGGTCCGTACCGGAGGCGGGGGACCTGCATGACCATCAACGAGCAGCTCACGGCCGATCAACCAGCTGTGCGGGCGGCTTCAGGGCGGTGGCCCGTGATCGCCGTGTTCTTCCTCAACGGGCTCACGCTGTCGACGTACATCGTCCGGGCACCGTCAGTCAAGGACACCTTCCATCTCACTGACGGGTGGTTCGGGTTCACCGGACTGCTGTTCGCGCTGGCCGCGCTGGCCTGCATGCAGGTCGTCGGGCCGCTGACGGCCCGGGTGGGGGCCCGGGCGGTGCTGCGCGTGACGCTTGCGGTCATGCCGCTGCTGCTGGCCGGCATCGCCGTCGCGCCCGGCCCGTGGTCGTTGACCGCATTGACAACTGTGCTCGGCGCGGTCCACGGCACCACCGACGCGGCGATGAACACCAGCGCGGTGGCCGTCGAGCGCCGGGCCGGCCGACCGCTACTCAACAGTTGCCACGCGGCCTGGAGCGTCAGCGCGGTCGTCGCCTCGCTGTCCACCGCCGCCCTGGCCCACGCCGGAGTCTCGCTCGACGCCCACCTCATCACCGCCGGCGCCCTCCTGCTCGCCGCCGGCTTGGTGCTGGGTCCCAGGCTGCCGGGAGCCGCAGGCACCGAGGACGAGACCAGCGACGCGGCCGGCCAGGACGACCCGGCGGGCGGGACGGGCCTGCGGACCGGCTGGAGTCGCGCCCTGCTCGTGCTGGGCCTGACCGCCACGGTACTCATGATCTGCGAGGGTGGGGCACTCGGCTGGGGCGGCATCTTCCTGCACGAGGAGCGGCACGCCACCCTCGCCCTGGCCGCGGCCGCGATCACCGCCTATACCGGCGGCCAGACGCTGGGCCGGCTCGTCGGCGACCGGCTCACCAGCCACTGGGGCGGCAACACGCTGTTCCGCCTGGGCGCAATGATCGCGGCCGGCGGCTTCGCGGCCGCTGTGCTGACGCCGCACCCCGCCGCGGCGGTGGCCGGCTTCGCCCTGGCCGGGCTGGGCTCGTCGGTGCTGATACCGCTGAGCTTCAGCGCCGTCGGCCGACTGCCGGGCGCGCCCACAGCGACGCTGGTGTCGCGGTTGAGCACTTTCACCTATACCGGCATCCTGCTCGGCCCAGGCCTCATCGGCTGGGGCGCCGATCAGTTCGGCCTCACCACAACGATGACCGCACTGGTACCGCTGCTGCTCCTCGTCGCTCTGGTACCCCGCCCACCAGCGTGAGTACCGAGGTCTTCGCCGGGATGCCTGACACGGCGTGCGGTACTTGCCCTGGCGGGAACGAGCTGGCATCATCCCGGCCATGATCGAAAGAATCGAGTCCTCCGTCCGCCGGTGAGCGTGACGACCGAGCCTGGATCGCTCGGACCCCGGACCACCCTGTTCGACCACGCTCTACGCCTGCATCAGCAAGATCCGGACTCGCCCCTGCCGCGTGACGGCGAACCGTATCCGGACGACGAACCACACCGCCGGCGGCAACGACCGCAGGCTCCGGAAGATCGGCGGCTCCACGGCGTCGACGTGGCCGCCATTCTCGACGTGCACTTCGGCCGGGCCGACGCGCCACCGAGCGAACTTGCCGACGCGTTCCACGACGTCGATGTCCCGATCCACCACAACGAACACATCGCCGCCGCAGCGCTGCGCGCGGACCGGCAGCGGGTTCAGCGGACCGGCCGGTGGCTGGTGCGGCACAGCACTGATCAATGCTCTGCCACCGTCGGGCTGGCACTGCTCGCCGCGGGTTGGGCGGAGGAGGACATCCCGCTGATCCAGACCATCGGCCTGCTGTCGAACCGGTTCGGGCCGTTGGCCGCCGAGGCGCTGCGACGTCGCCGGGCAGGCGAACAGGCGTTGCTGTGGCTGGCCCAGCGGGTTGCCGGCTGGGGGCGGGTCTACGTCATCGAGGCGCTCTGCCGACACGGCGTCTACAGCTCCCGTCAATGGCTGCTGCGCCACGCCTGCGACGGCGACTTCCTCAACGGGTACTTCGCCGGCCAGGTCGCCACCGCGGCCCACCTGCACGAAGCGATCGTCGGGACCGAGGTCGACGATGACCTGGTCGATCACACCGGCCGGCTACTGAAGATCATGGCTGGCTGCCGTGGCGTGGGCATGACCCTCGAGCACTATCCGCCGGCGCCCATCGCCCTCGCCGCACATGCCGCGCACCTCGGCAGGCAAACCCCGACCGTGAACAGGTACGTCGATGCGGCGGTCATCGCCGACCATCTGGCGGACAAGAGTCCGGAACGATCCGGATGCACCACCGAACAACGGGACCACATCGTGCAGCAGTACCTCTCGGTGCTCGACCTGCAGGACTGGTGCGACACGGTCCGTGCCGGCCTCGACCGCAACAGCGAGTTCTTCGCCTGGTTCGCCGGCAACGTGGCAGCACGGCTGCACTTGCGAGCGTTCACTGACCCGATGGGTGGTGATGACCGATGAATCACGCTGCCGATCAGCGCCTGGTCGAGGCGGTGCGGGCCGGTGACGAGGCGGCCGTCGGGCGGGCGCTGGCCGATGGGGCGGACCCGGACGCGACGGTCGGCCGGTTCCGCGGGTCGGTGCTGGCCGAGGCTGCGCGCAGCGGCCGGTCGGGCATCGCACGGCTGCTGTTGGACCGCGGCGCCCGGGTTGGCCCCGCCGATCCTCATGCCGCGTCGCCGCTGCGTGCTGCCGTGATCGGGGCGCACCCGGACGTAGTGCAGTCCCTCATCGCTAGGGGAGCGCTGGCGGCGGAGCCCGCCACCAGGTCCAGCGTGCTGACCGAGGCCGTGTCCTATGCCGCGTTTCGCCCGTCGCCGGCGGTTCTTGCGACGCTGCGGGTTCTCCTGGAAGCGGAGGCGGCCGTGGGTCCGACCGAGGAGGCACCGCTCATCACCGCGGTCATGGGATCGGTCGCCCCGGCGGCGCTGCGCCTGCTCATTGCGTACGGCGCGGACGCCAACCAGCAGCGTTCCGACGCGACACCGGCGATCGTCGTGGCCGCCCGGCGCGGCGATCACGCCGCGGTGGACGTGCTCCTGCAGGCCGGCGCCGACGCGGACGCCTGTGACGGGCGAGGGCGTACGGCGTTGATGCACGCGGTCGAACGCAACCAAAAGCGTGTCATCGCAGCCCTCCTGCTGGCCGGTGCCGCCATCGACACCGTCAGCGCCGACGGCATGACCGCGCTGCAGCTTGCCCGCGGCTGGCAGCGCCAGAACGTCCAGTTCATGCTGGGTGAACACCACGTCGGCCTGGACGACGTGCCGATCACTCGCACCGTCGTGCGGATTGTCCCGACCGGCATCCGGCTCGCGAGCGATCCGCGGCTGCTTCACCTGCTGGCGAGCGTCATCGACATCGCTCTGGACGATCTCGGCGACGACGAGTGGGAGACCCGGACGGGCACGGACGCCGGCACGGCGCGGACCGTTGCCGTGCGGCTGCGCAACGAGATCGTCCCAGCGACCAACGCATCCTGGTATCAACTGGACGCCACCGCAGGCGAACTCGCTGCCGCGCGCTCGGCTCTGGTCGAGCTCGCCTACGGCACGACGCGCATCATGCCCGCCGGTACCGACAGACTGGAGATCATCGACGTGCTCGAAGAGCTGGAGCGGCAACTCGGCCGCTGAGCCGAGTCAAGGTCACACCCGCAGCGGTGCACCTTCGTGCTTGCTCGGGGTGAGGTCGATACGATCGACCTCACCCACGGCTTCGGCCGCCCGAGCGGGACCGCATCACCGGCGCGCCTGGAGCGCCGGCCAGGGGAACGCCGCGGCCAGCGCGGTCAGGTTCTCCGCGTAGGTGCGCTCCGTGTCCGGGCCGGCCCCTCCGGCGTCGGTGGCATACAGGCAGTCGCCGTCGACCCACCAGGTCCGGGGCAGGCGCAGGTCGTTCATCGCGGTGCGCGCCGGCGACTCGGCGACGAGGCGGGCGATCTCCGGATCGGCCGCGTGCTGCTCAGGCGGGCCGTCGGCGGCGGGGGACCCGAAGAACGCATCGAGCGTGGCGCTCAGCTTGTCGTGCTGCCTGAAGTACGCCGAGGCCAGGAACGGCAGCGTGATCGGCAGCCGCACCACCCACACCGTCTGCACCGGGTCGGTGATGCGCGGCGCGCGCCGCCAGCGGTCGAACACCATCACCGGCAGCCCGTTGGCGGTGCCGTGCACCGCGTCGGCCCCGGTCGTCGTGGGCGCGTCGGCGGGGACGCCGAGCAGCCGGCCCGCCGTGCGCGGACCGGCGACGGGAACGGCGATCTCCGAGGTGTACTGCCACGCCGCCTTCGCGGCCAGCCGCTTGCGCCCGGCGGTCGGCCGTCGGGCGGGCAGCCGGACGTAGACCGCCTGCCACACGGCCAGGATCGCGCCCTCGACGGCGAGGACCGCGACCGCCACAACGGCCCAGTTGTACTCGTCGAGGATTTTGATGGCGACCGACAGCACGACGATCCCGGCGACCACCAGGAACGCGTAGCCGACCTTCACCAGCCGGTCGTCGACGGCGAGCCCCAGGGCGATCGCCAGGAGGGCGTAGACCGTCGGGGCGATGATCGCGGCGACGGGCCCCGGCAGGCCGGCCTTCCACAGGCCGAAGCCCAGTGCCAGCGAGGCGAACACCCCGATCACGACCGAGATCACCGCCAGGGGACGGTCGTCGAGCGCGGTCTCTTTCTCCGGCCGCGACCGCTGGTCCGCGAAGGCGCCGACGCGGACCGGGCGGTGGTGCGCCGCCAGCCGTTGGCGCAGCTCGGTGAAGAGCGGGTCCGGGTCCTCCTTGCCGTGGCCCTCGACGGTGACGCTGCGGCCGTCGAACAGCACCACGTCGGCCGAGGACTCCTTGGCGCCGCGGGTGGTCACGTACAGCGTGTCGATGTCGGCCCAGCCGGCGCCGCTCGGGCGGCCCCGCCCGGCCCAGACGATGCCGCCGGCGTAGGCGTAGAGTGACGCGGAGCCCTTGAACAGCATGTAGAAGGTCAGCACCGTGACGCCGATGGCCGCCAGGACGGCCAGCACGGCCACCAGGGCCAGTGCCTTCACGTGGAAGCTCTCGGGGAGCGCGTTGATGAGCGCGGCGACCCCGAACAGGCCGCCGGCCAGGATCGCGCCCGTGGCCAGGGTCGCGATCGCGCCGCCGCCCTTCCGGCCGGCCGCCAGCGGGCCCAGCCGCAGGTTGGTCGCGAGCTCCGCGACCTTCGACGGCGGCGTGACGACCTCTGCTGGCGGCTGCGACGGTACCGTCATGATTCCCCCGAACAGTTCGATCCGAGTTGATGGACGGGCCGATGGTAGGGCATGCGCGGTCGCTTGCTCCTGGTAGCCCCGCCCTTACCAACCGCCGCCGTCCGCTCCGGCCGACCGGCTCACGGAGGGCGCGCCGCCAGCTCAACGATCAGCACTTTTGGAGCGCCCCGTGCAGCAGCTCGGCGGTCACCGCATCGACGAAGAACACCATGTCGCACTCAAGATTCATCGCGGCCGCCCGGAACTGCGGATCGAGGTGCAACGGACCATGAACCGTCGGCCGTGTCCCCTCGTACGTGACGACCCACTCAAGGTTGTCCGTGAATTCCTGCTGCTTCAGCGACTCGTCGTGGCCCTTGTGCTGCGTGGAGATCAGCAGCAGTTCGACCTGCGGCGTGCCGGGGGTCAGGTCGGGGCCGAAGCCTGCATTCCGCGTACGGTCAACCGCGGCCCCGGCGTCGACAGCTGCGCGCGCCTTCAGGGCGTCGGGTGCAGGCCTGCCCACCAGACCAAGCGTCGGGTACTCCTTGAAACCGTCGTTGGCGGCGCGTCTGAAATCAGCGTCACGCCCGCCGGGAGAAGGCGTTGAAACCGGCACGACGCCGATGGCCACCGCCGCGACAGCCAGGACACCGACATTGACGCCAAGTCCAAACTTGCGCGATCGTCTCATCTGCCCTCCTCCTTCACGTGATCGTACGGTGTCGATAGGTCTTCTCCCGGGACCTGACGCTACTTGCGTCACAACCACGCAACTCGTCGTCCGACCGCGGGCCAGTTGAGCAGCCGGGCGGCACGAGCTGGCAGCAGCGCTCAGGAAGGTGCCCACCGTGACGACCCAGATCCGCCCCAACGACCCCGGCGAACCCGCCGCCCGGACCGCCGGGTCGGCGGCGGAGCAGCTGCGCCACGAACTCGTCGACCGGCTCATCCGCAACGGCACCGCTCGCAGTGGCCGGGTCATCGCCGCACTGCGCGGCGTGCCACGCGAACGGTTCCTGCCCGGCGTGCCCGTGCAACGCGCCTACGCCGACGACGCCATCCCCACCAAACACGACACCGCCGGTACGACGATCAGCGCCGCCAGCCAGCCCAGCATCGTCGCCACCATGCTCGAACAACTCGACCTGCACCCCGGCCACAACGTCTTCGAAGCCGGCGCCGGCACCGGCTACAACGCCGCCCTCATCGCCGCCGTCGTCGGCGAACACGGCCACGTCACCACCCTCGACGTCGACATGGACATCGTCACCGTCGCCCGCACCCACCTCGCTGAAGCCGGCGTCAGCAACACTGACGTCGTCCTCGCCGACGCAGCGCTCGGCCACACCCCTTACGCCCCATACGACCGAGCCGTCGCCACCGTCGGCGCCTACGAGATCCCCGACGCCTGGCTCCACCAACTCGTCCCCGGTGGCCGGCTCCTCGTCCCGCTGCGCCTGCGCGGCACCACCACCCGCTGCATCGCCTTCGAACGCGGCCCCGACGGGTGGCACGCCGTCAACAGCGAACCCGCCGCCTTCATGCCCCTGCGCGGCATCGGCGCCGACGCCTACCAGCTCGTCCACCTCACCGACGACCACGCCGTCCAGCTGCACGTCCACCAGGACCAGACCGTAGACCCGGCCGCGCTCGCCGGCGTGTTCGACACCGCACGACACGAGCAGTGGACCGGCGTGCTGATCCAGGGCGAGGTGCCAACCGCCTGGATGGACCTGTGGCTGGCCTGCACCCTCGGCAACGCGCTCATGCGCATGAACGTCGCACGGGCCGCCGCCCATCGCGGCACCGTCACACCCTCGTTCGCATGGGGATCCATGGCCACCGTCCGCGGCGCCGACCTCGCCTACCTCACCACCCGGCCCGCGTCGACCGCCCCGGACGGCATCAAACTCTACGAAGTAGGCGTCATCAGCCACGGCCCCACCAGCGACACCCTCGCCGACGAAACCGCCGACCAGATCCGCCACTGGAACACACACTTCCGCACCAGGACCGTCGCCTTCACCATGCCCGCTGTCCTGCCCGCAGCCGATCCAGCCGCCGGCCGGTTCGTCCTGCCCCGCGAACACAACCCAATCGTCGTGGCCTGGACCTGACCACGGATCGCCAGCCGGTACCCCTCGTGGCCCGTGGCCAACCTCAACGAACTGCGCTGGGCGACCTTGATGTCCGGCTCAGTTGGATCGGCACGCTCAGTACCGGCTGACCCTGCAGCACGGGCCGGGACGAGACAGGTCGGCGCGAGCCGCGCACTGCACGGTGTCTGGCCGCCCGGTGCCTGGCGGGGGGTGTTCGCGTGTCGCTTCGCAACCTCAGGTCGGCGCGGAGCAGGCGGGCGGCCGGCAGTTCGACGCCGTGGTGGACGAGCATCGCGGCGACGAAGCTTGCGGCGAACAGCAGGCTGGTGACGAGCAGCGCGACCGGGAGCGGTGCGTGCTGCGGGAGCAGGCCGAGCCGGTCAGCCCCGATGATCACCAGTAGGTGGACGAGATAGAACGCGAAGGACAGATTGCCGAGGTACAGCATGCCGGGTCGGGACCAGAAGGTTCGGGCGCCGCTGAGGTCGGCTCGGGCCGCGGCTGCCACAACCATGGCGACGGGTATGAGGGTCAGCGCATGTTGGTTGACCGGGAACGGCACGAGGAGGCCGGCCCCGGTGGCCACCCCCAGTATCGGCAGCGCCCACCGTAGTCCCGGCCCGCGCCATGCGTCGGCACGGACCAGCAGGGCCACGACAATCCCGAGGATGAACTCAGCCAGCCGTACGGGAGGAAAGATGTACGCGAGCCACATCGCGGTCGTGTGATCCAGATGGACGAGGATCACGGCCGCTGCAACGACGATTTCGACCATCATCACGGCCATCGACCACAGCACGATCGGCTTCACCGGTCGCAGCAATGACAGCAGGAGCGGAAAGCACAGGTAGAAGAACACCTCGACGGCCAGTGACCAGGTCACCGGGTTGAGCGCGGCGAAGATGTCTGCCCTGGATGTCCAGCTCTGGCTCAGCGTCAGGTGAGTGACGATTTGCGTCGTACTGACACCACCGACGACAGCAATTGCCGCCAGCGTCGTGACGAATGTCGCGGGGTAGATTTTGACGAAACGCCGCCACCAGAAGGTCCGAGCCCGGTCCCCGGGCCTTGCCGACCAGGTCAGGACGAAGCCCGACAGTACGAAGAAGAACGAGACGCCTACGGCGCCGCCGTTGACGAGGGCGGCCCAGATGAACGACCTGATGGGCTTGGACGCATCCAGGCGCTGGTTGAAAAACTGTTCCAGTATGTGCTGCCCGAACACTGCTACAGCAGCCGCCCACCGCAAGCCCGTGAGTGTCAGTAGCCGACCATCCCGCTTCACCATCATTGTTTAGCCAACTACGCCGACCGGTGGGATCGCCCCCGGTAAAACTCACCCACGGTCGGCCGAAGAGTGAAACCAGCGCCCGGGCCGGCTCATCTCCCGGGATTACGGCGCAAGCTCCCGCCCAACCATCGCCTTCGGCCTTTCGGCGGGTGCTGAGCCGTGATCTGCCGAGGCGGTCGACTCACGGTCATTGGCAGGCAGCTGCGTCGGGGAGGTGCACCCGGCCTGGAGCGGATCGATACGTCGACATCCCCGAGCTGGAAGGCCCGGGCGGCTCGGAGGGTGGTCAGCCGGTGGTGGACTGATCGACCCGGATCAGTACCTTGCCGACCGTGCCCGCCTCGACGGCGGCGTGGGCGGCGGCCGTCTCCGCCAGCGGGAACACGTGCAGCGGCACGCCCGCGTCCGCGCCGAAGCGCAGGCCTCCGTCGGCCAGGGCCGCGGTGACGGCGGCGGCGCCGTGGGCGAGAGCGTCGCGGCCCGCCGTGTACAACAGCACGAACTGGTAGCGGACGTTGAGCACCATGTGCCGGCGCACGTCGACCGCGAGCGGGCCGCCGCTGCCGTCGTCGGCGTACACGGCGATCGTGCCGCCCGGGCGCAGCACCGACAGGTTCAGCTCGGCGTTGTGCGTGGCGGCCACCTCCACGATCACGTCGACCCCGCCGCCGAACGCGTCGCGGATCTGGGCAGCCGCGTCGGGCTCCCGGTAGTTCACCACCCGGCCCGCCCCGGCAGCACGGGCCAGCGCGGCCTTCTCCGGCCCGCTGACAGTCGCGACCACCGACGCGCCGGCCCACGTGGCAAGCTGGATCGCTGCGTTGCCGACGGCTCCGGCCCCGCCGGCGACAAGCACGCTGACACCGTCGAGCGCGCCGGGAGCGAGCCGCGCCGGCGCACTGTCGTGGACGGTGAGCGCCCGGTGCGCGGTCATCGCGGGCACGCCGACGCAGGCGCCGGCCTCGAACCCGGCGCCGTCGGGCAGGGGCGCCACCCGGTCGGCGGGCACCACCGTGTACTGCTGCGCCGTGCCGCTGCCCGGCCGCTGATACGCCGCCAGCATCAGCCACACCCGGTCTCCGACCGCGAACCCGCCCACCCCGGCGCCGACCGCGTCGACGATGCCGGACCCGTCCTGGTTGGGCACGGCACCCTCGGCGGGGATGTCCGACGTGGCCGTGGCCCCGGTGCGCTGCTTCCAGTCGGTGGGGTTCACCCCGGAGATCACCACCCGCACCCGGATCTCCCCGGGGCCTGGCTCGGCGATCACCCGGTCGACCTCACGCAGCACCGACGCGTCACCGAACTCCGTGTACACGATCGCCCTGTTGGCCTGGCTCATTCCGCAACCCTACGACGGCGACCGCGGTCACGGATTCGATGTGCGGGAGCCCATCCCGGTGACGATGCGGACCGCCCGCGCGATGGTGTTCCGGGTGCCGAAGTGGCCGAGCTGCCACCGGGCCAGCACGGCGCGCCGGCCCAGGACCTGGCCGGACAATTCCGTGGCCCACAGCATCATGCCCAGCGCGACGTCGGAGCCGTCGAGGTCGCCCGCCGCAAGGGCGGCCAGAATCCGGGCCCGGACGGCGTTCGCGGAGCCGGGGTCGGCCAGGCCGTTGTACGCGTGTCTGTCCGAGCGGGCGTCGTACCGGCCGCGCAGCCGCGCCCGGGCGGCCACCGTGTCGGTGACGGCGTCGCCGAGGTGCAGCAGCCACTCGTGGGCGGTGCGCGGCCGGCCGCCGGCGACCGTGTCGAGCACGGAGTCGAGGAACTCGTCGTCTGTGGGGCCGCCGGTGGCGGCGAGCTAGTTGGCGTGACGCCGGTCGGCCCGGCGGGTCGCGGGGCCGAGCCGGCGGATCAGTGCCGCGCCGTCGCGGTTGGCGAGCGCGTTCACGGCGTCGCGGAGTTCGCCCCAGCTGTACAGCCGGTCGAGTAGTGGCCGAGTTCGTGGGCCAGCAGGGCGCGCACCCGCGAGACCGGCCAGACCAACAGCAGCGGAGCCCCGACGTACAGGTGCCGTCGGCCGCCGCGCAGACCGAGCAGGCCGGTGTCCTCCCACACGGACGCGTTGACGCGCGCGACCAGCCGGATCTCGTCGGGCGGGCGGGTGCCGACCGCGGCGGCGAGCTCACGGACCTGCCGCCACAGCTCCGGCGCCGCCGCCTCGTCCACCGCGACGCCTTCGTCGGGCGGGTCCGGCCGCGCGCGCAGCAGCTGCCAGACCGGGACCGCCACACTCACCCCGGCCGTGACCGCGAGGAGGCTCAGGAACTCAGGTACACCCGAACCCGGAACCCTCATCCACGACCGCACCGCCAGCCAGCCGAGCCCGATGGGCAGCGCCGCCGCGAGCACCCAGAACCCGGCCGACATCGCGACCGCTGCCAACGCCCGCAGCCTCGCCGTGCGACCTCCCCCGTCCACCGGCCCAGGGTGACACCGGCTCGCAACGGCTCAGAGGTGTACGTCCAGCGGCGCGCCGCCGCGAAACCGGTTGCTGCTGGAAACCGGCTGAGCAAGGCTTGGATGTGAGCCCTGATGCCGGCAGGGGGTGGTCGCGGTGGAGTTCACCGTCTTCTTGATCGTCCTGCTGGCGGTGGCGATCTTGTCGTCCGGCAGCGCCTGGATCGCCCGGCGCCGCAGCCGGGAGCCGCTCGGGTCGCCGCCGGACTCGCTGCAGGGCGAGCGGGTCGAGGCCGTGCTGACCGAGTGGCTGCTCGCCGGCTACCTGTCGGCCGAACAGTACCGGCGAGACATGGCCATCCTTGCCGCGCGGGAAGCACACGACCATCCGCCGCTGGACCGGTGACCGCCTGCCTGTCCACATCGGACGATGCCCCGGGATCGCCGTAGCCCGTCCGATCCGGGTCGTGCCCGCCTAGACTTGGCGGCATGGCGCGGGGGAACGACGGCGTCGCGGCGCTGCTGCAGGAGTACGCCGATCTGCTGGCGATCACCGGCGGGGAGCAGTTCAAGAGCCGGGTGTACGAGAAGGCGGCCCGCGCGGTCGCCGGTCACCCGCTGGACGTGGCGAGCATGGACCCGGGCGGGCTGCGGCAGATCCCGAACGTCGGCACCTCGATCGCCGAGAAGATCACCGAGTACCTGCACACCGGCCACGTCGCCGCGGTGGACACACTCCGGCTGCAGGTGCCCAGCGGCGTGCGCGAGCTCACCCGGATTCCCACGCTGGGTCCGAAGCGGGCGGTGCAGCTGCACGACGAGCTCGGCGTGGCCTCGATCGACGAGCTGCGGGACGCGATCGTCGCCGGCAAGCTGTCCGGTCACCGGGGGTTCGGCGCGAAGGCGGCCGAGAACATCCTGCACGGCATCGAACTGCTGGAGCGCAGCCACGGCCGGGTGCTCCTGTCGGTCGCCACCGAGGCCGCGGAGCAGGTCGTCCACGCGCTGCGCGGCGTGCCGGGGTGCGTGCGGTGCACCTGGGCCGGCTCGCTGCGCCGGTTCCGCGAGACCGTCGGCGACGTCGACATCCTCGCCGCCGCGGCGAAGTCGGGCCCGCTGATGGACACCTTCACCCACCTCCCGGCGGTCACCGACGTGCTGGCCCGGGGCGCGACGAAGTCGTCGGTACGGCTGCGCGGCGACCTGCAGATCGACCTGCGGGTGGTCCCGACCGCGTCGTGGGGTGCGGCGCTGCAGTACTTCACCGGCTCCAAGCCGCACAACGTGCGCGTCCGTGAGCTCGCCGTCCGCGCCGGGCTCAAGCTTTCCGAGTACGGGCTGTTCCGCGCCGACGACGGCAGCCTCGTGGCGTCCGAGAGCGAGGAGGAGGTGTACGAGCGGCTCGGGCTGCAGTGGGTCCCGCCGCCGCTGCGGGAGGACCGGGGCGAGGTCGAGGCGGCCCGCGACCGGGCCCTGCCGGCGTTGGTGACCCAGGAGGACATCCGCGGCGACCTGCACACGCACACCGACCTCACGGACGGCGTGGCGCCGCTGGCCGACATGGTCGCCGCGGCGCGGGCCCGCGGCTACGAGTACTACGCGGTCACCGACCACGCCAAGAACATGCCGATGCAGCGCATGACCGACGACAAGATGCTCGAACAGCGCCGCGCGCTGCGGGAGCTCGAGACCGGCGACGGCCCGGTACTGCTGCACGGCACGGAGCTCAACATCGGCCCGGACGGCGAGCTGGACTGGCCGGACCCGTTCCTGGCCGGATTCGATCTGTGCGTCGCGTCGGTGCACTCACACTTCACCCAGCCGGCCGCACAGCTGACCCGGCGGCTGGTCCGTGCGTGCGAGAATCCCTACGTCACCGTCCTCGGGCACCCGACCACCCGCCTGATCGGCAAGCGGCCACCGCTGGACGCGGACCTCGACGCGGTGTTCGCCGCCGCCGCCCGCACCGGCACCATCCTGGAGATCAACAGCTTCCCCGACCGGCTCGACCTCCCCGACGAGCTCATCCTCCGCGCGAAGCGGTACGGGGTCCGGTTCGCCGTCGACACCGACGCGCATGCCCCGGTACACCTGGACCACCTGCGCTACGGCATCGGCACCGCCCAGCGCGGCTGGCTCACCCCCGACGACGTCGTCAACACCTGGCCGATCGACCGCCTCCGCACGTTCATCGACGCGAAGCGCGCGGGACGGCCCGGCTGACGGAGCCCACACGGTCAGGGCAGGTCGAACGTCGCCACGACGGGAGCGTGGTCGGACTCGGGGTACTTGCGGTCGGTGGCGAACGATGCCGACTCGTCGTGCAAGACCTCGTTGTGAATCTCCGAACCGCGGTAGTGGGCGAGGAGGTTCCGCGTGACGAGCATGTGGTCGAGCATCTCGCCCCGGCCCTGATGGAACAGCGTGTACCGCGACGACTGCGGGATGCTGTGCTCGATCGGGACGAGGATCCGCGCGGCGAGATCGCCGTTGCCGGTGTCCTCGACGTTGCCGCGGATCGCCAGCACGGGAACCTCGTCGGGAGTGGCGTTGAAGTCTCCGGCCACGACGATGCGGGCCGTCGGGTCGGCGTCGAGAATCTGGTCGACGAGCCGGCGGACCTCCAACGCCTGGGCCATGCGCTTCATGGATGAGACGAACACGCCCTCGGCCCAGGCGTCCGCGCTTCGCCAGGTGTAGTTGTCGATCATCTGGCCGGGGATCGGCGTCGGGATCTTCGACTTGAGGTGCACGTTGATCACGTGCAGGTGGCCGCTGGCGCCGAGGTCGAGTTCGACGTGCAGGATGGGCCGTTCCACGCCGATCTGCACGGGCTGGGCGTCGACCGGGACGGCGGTCAGCCGCCGGTAGATCGGGGCGGCGACGAGGTCGTTGCGCAGCTGCCGGCGGGCCAGGACCGGCAGGTGCGTGACGACCACCAGGTTGCGTTCGTTGTAGACGTCGTCGTCCTGGGGTTTGGTGCTGAGCACGCTCGCGCCGGCAAGGTTCGTGCCGTCGAGCAGGTCGCGCAGCGCGAGCAGCGCCCGGGGTACGCCGGGTCGCTCCTGACCGTGGACCTCCTGGAAGCAGGCGACATCCGCGCGCAGCCGCTGGATCTGCGGCCGCATCAACGCGATCCGCTCCGCCAGCGACGGCCGCTGCCCCGCCGGCGTCTCGTCGAAGTTCTCCAGGTTGAACGTGGCCACCCGCACCGTCGTCATGCCCGCACGATAGGCATCCATCGGCCGTCCTCGACGCGTAATGTCGGAGATCGCGCCGACGAATCACCCGGTCGAGGTCATCCGATACGGCCACGCTCGGCGCGGTCAGTTCGGTCGCAGGGTGAGCATCCCGGGTGGGGCGGCGTCGATCCGGACGCCGGACCGGCGGCTGACCGAGCCGAGGACGGTCCGTGTCCATTGGGTGTCCTCCGGGGAGGCGCGGTGCAGCTGCATGCGTCTGGCCTGCGTCGGCGCCATGCGTAGGCATGCCAGCTCGCCGGTGGGCGCGATCGACGCCAGGTACATCAGCCGCAGGTCGTCGCGGTACTGCCGGTGGACGCCGATGCCTTCGTAGTCGTTGATGAGATCGCCGCAGCCGTACAGGATGAGCCGGTTGCGGTACACCTCGATCGGCCGGGGGTGGTGTGAGGAGTGGCCGTGCACGATGTCGGCGCCGTTGTCGATGAGCTGGTGGGCCAGGCGGATCTGCTCGTCCGGGATGTCGTAGCCCCAGTTGGATCCCCAGTGAACGGAGGCGACGACGATGTCACCGGGTCGCTTGTGGCGATGGATCCGGTCGGCGAGGCGCGGCGCGCTGTTGCGGGAGAGCTCCGGCAGGACGTCGACGCCGGCGCGGTCGTCGGTCGCGGCCCAGTACGAGGGAATGCCGCTGGATGGTGTCCCGAACGCGATCACGAGGATCCGGCCGTCGTCGACGGTGACGGTGGCGGGCCGCTGGGCCTGGCGCCTGTTCAGGCCGGCGCCGGCCACCTGGAGCCCCGCGCCGGTCATGGTGCTGAGCGTTTCCTGGAGGCCGAGGCGTCCGAAGTCCAGCACATGGTTGTTGGCCAGTGTGCACACGTCGGGCCGCGCCACCGTGAGGCCGGGCAGGTTCGCGGGGTTCATCCGGTAGTGGATCCCTTTGCCCGGTGCGAACCGGTCGCTTCGGGTGATGCTGGTCTCCAGGTTCATGATCCGGGCGTCGGGCGCGGCTGCCGCCAGGATGTCCAATGCGTCGCCCCAGGGCCACGAGTAGGCGGCGGGGCGGGGGATCGGGCCGTTCGCCGCCTCCGCCAGCGCGACATAGTCGCGGGCGTCGTGGCAGTAGCTCTCGCGCAGCGTCGGGTCGAGGGGGTGCGGCAGGATCTGGTCGATTCCGCGACCCAGCATCACGTCGCCGCACAGGAACAACGTCAGCCGGCCATCGTCTCGTCGTGTGTTCATAGCAGGTCCGTCATGGTGCGGGATGCTGTCACGCCGGTTCGCTCGCCGCGCTGGGGCGAAGTGCTGGGCAGCACCGCCTGTCGGAGTGGTGGCGGTGGAACGATGCCCCGATCACTCACCCCCGCACCGCCCGGCGGTGAGCGTAGTCTCGGCCCTGTTCCCGCCAGACCTGACATCCGCAAGGCCGGGCATCCGAAGCGGACAGCGGTGGAGTTTGTCATGATCGTGGCCAAGCACTGGACCGTCGATGTGTTCATCGGCGAGGACGACGGCAAGACGTACGCGGAAGCACGCCTGCACGCCGAGGACAGCGCACACATCGTGGGCACCGGGGAGGCGCGGCTGCACCCATCCGACAACGATATTCCGGAAATCGGCGATGAGCTGGCCGCAGCACGGGCCTTGTCCGACCTCGGCCACCAACTCCTGGTGACGGCGGCGGCCGACATCGAGGCCGTCTCCGACCGCCTGGTGCACATCAGCCGTTAGCGGGTTCGCTCGCGCGATCCTCGCGACCGAGCCGTCAGTCGCCGCGTCCGAGCCCGGCGTCGCGGGCTCGGACGATCGCCTCGGTGCGGGTGGCGACCTGCAACTTGGCGACGATCGGAGCGAGGCCGGACGGCTACGTGACGGTGAACTCGATCTGCCCGTCGGTGTCGGCACCGGCGTCGAGCGTCTTGTCGTTGAGCACCTCGTTGGCCGTCTGGTCCAGGAACAGCCGGGCGCCGGACGCCTCCACGACCGCGTCGCCCTGCGCCGGGCTGGACGCCAGGCTCAGCCGCAGCGAACCGCGGGTCTCGTCGGCGGCGATGCGAAGACCGCCGCCCTCCGGTGCACCAGGCTGGGCGGTCAGGGTCTGGATGGCTGTCACTGCGTGGTCGGTCAGCAAAACCATGACGACGTTGCTCCTCCAGATTTGGCAGCAATGCGAGGCACGGCGCCGCGGATGTGCGACGGGCCGCCGTGCGGGGCCGCGGATGTGATGGCGGCCTGCCCTACCAGCCCAGACTTGCGCGGATTACCCGATGTGTCAAACGCAGGCACGAGTGAACTGCGCGTACGACGACGCTGCCGAAGGGCTGATCATTCCGGTGGGGTGACATCCGGCCGGGAGGCGCGACGTCGGTCGCCTCGGCGCGTCTGCCAGTGCCTGGCCGCGGCCTGGCTGCGGGTGCTCACCGCGAACTTGGCCAGGATCGCTGACACGTGGTGGTCGACTGTCTTGTGGGACAACGTGAGGCGGTCGGCGATCTCCGCATTGGTCAGCCCCAGTGCAAGTAACTCGAGCACGTCGGCCTGGCGCGGGGTCAGGCCGTCGGGATGAGCCGAGGTGGCGCGGCGAGGCCCCCTGGGCACCCTGGCGAACCCGCGCCGGCGCATCCGGCCACGCAGGTGGGCCGCCGCGGCGGTCGCGCCGATCTCGTCGAGCAGCAGCAGGGACTCCACCGCCGCGGATTCGTCACCGCACGCCATGGCCTCGACGCGGCCGTACAGGTTGCCCCGCCGATGCCACTCGTCCGCCGCACCCGCCCAGTCGCCGGCGATCAGCCGGGTGTAGGGACTGGCGGGGTTCAGGTCGGGTGGCGGCTGCCCGCCCGCCTGGCACAGCTGGTATCCCAGCTCTTCGAGGTGGAAGCGGTGCCGCACCCGGAACAGCCGCCGCAACCCGTGCTCGGCCTCGCCGCGGGCGCGCGCCAGATCCCCGTTCCAGCGGAAGAACTCGGACCGTGCCACCGCCACGGGGACGATCGACTGCAGGTCGCCGACGGCGGACGCGTGCCGCCCGGCCTCGTCCAATGTGGACAACGCATCGCCATGGCCCTGGGCGGCCTGGATCCGTCCCCGGACCACCAGCGGCAGGACGGCGTTCACCCCGCCCGCCGACCGGGCCAGCGACTCGTCGGCGTCGCTGAGCGCCCCGGGCCAGTCGCCGGTCACGAACCGGATCGTCGCGCGATAGCCCAGCACCAGTCCGTAGATGGCGTCCGTCTCGTGCTCCAGGGCGAACATCAGCGCCTGGTCGGCGATCGGCTCGGCTTCGGTGTACTCGGCCAGTTCGCCGGAGGTGACACCGGCCAGGTTGGTCAGCGCCCGCGCGGCCTCGTCGAGAAACCCCAGGGCAGCCGCGGCCTCGTGCACCTGCTGAAGCCGCCTGGCCGCTCCCGGTACACCCAATGCGAGTTCGGCGGTGCCGACGTTGACCATGGCGTGCAAGGCGGTCTGCCGGTCGCCGACCCGATCGGCAACCGACCGGGCCAGGGTTCCCCGGTCGATCGCCTCGTCCAGTTCGTACGCCAGCAGGTGCAGCTGCGACTGGTTGCTGAACGCCATCGCCAGCTCACGCCCCTCCGGCAGGGCCAGCAGCGTCTGGACGGCGTCGACGGCCGCCTTGCGGGCCTGGACGGCGTCGCCGGCGAACCACGCCATCCGCGAGATCCACCGCTGGTTCTCGCCGACGCGCAGGGGCTCGTCGAGTTCGCGGCGCAGCGCCAGCGCGGTCTGCCGGGCGCGCAGCCCCTCCTCCATGCGGCCGACGAGGTACGCCTCCGTGGAATAGGCCTCCAGCAGGACTGCCCGTTCGCGGGCGGGCAGCCGGTGGGCGTGGAAGGCGGCGGCCCGGTAGTGGTCGGCCGCCTCCCGGTGCGCGCCCTGCCGCGCGGCCTCCTCGGCGGCGATGCGCCCGTAGCGCAGGACCGCCTCCGCGTCATGGGCCAGGCGGGCGTGGTGGACCAGCCTGCCGGGGTCCACGCCAGGGCTGTCGCCGAGCAGTTCCAGGGCGTGCCGGTGCAGCTCTTCGCGGTGGGCGGCGACCAGCGAGTCCTCGACCGCGGAGCGCAGCAGCTCATGCCGGTACGCCACACCACCACCGTCACTGACCAGCACCCCCGCCGCCACGCACTCGTTGACCAGCGCGACGCGCCTGGCGAAGACGGCTCGCTCGGCCCTGGTCGGAATCACCGAGATCAGGTACGCCAGGCGCCGTGCGCCGTCGGACAGGCCGGCCAGGCGATGCAGGATCAGGTCCTTGGCGCTCTCGGGAATCCCGCCGCGGTCCGCGGTCAGCAACTCGGTCAGCAGCAGCGGGTTGCCACCGGTCAGGCGGCCGGCCAGGGCCGGATCCCGGCCGGCGGCCCGCGCCTGCTCGGCAACACAGTCGGCGGAGAGCGGGGCGAGCGCCATTCGCCGTACCGAAGCCTGCGGAAGCGCGGAAAGCGCGCGCCGCAAGGGATGCACGGCACCGATCTCGTCGTCGCGGAAGGTCACGACGAGCAGGACCGGCAGCCGGTCCAGCCGGCGGCCGAGGAACACCAGCAGGTCGAGTGTCGCCTCGTCGGCCCAATGGACGTCCTCGATGACGAGAACGGTCAGGCGGCGGCGATGCTGCGGGCCCGACAATTCGGTCAGTACCGCGGCGAACACGTCGTCGGCCGACGTACCCGCGCGCAGCCGTTCGGCGAGCTGGCCGCCGGTCTGCCGGGCGACGTCGTGCAATGGGCCGAGGGCGCGCGGGGTGACCAGCGGATCGCACGCGCCCCACAGCACTCGTGCCTGCGGGCCGCGGCGCCGGGCGAACTCCCGCACCAGGGCCGACTTGCCGATCCCGGCCTCGCCGGCCACGAGCACGATGCGGCCGCTGTGCAGCGCGTCGTGCGCCTGGCGGTCCAGGGTGTCCAGGGCGCCGGCCCGTTCCCACAGGTCCATCGCGAAAGCCTCCCTTTTGTACTGCGTGAGATGACCTGCCGCCGCGACCGGTCCGACGGCACCGGGGCGGCGGCAGGAGTCCTCCGCGGCGAACTCGGCTACACGGCCACGGCACAGGCGATCAGGTAGTCCCAGTCCGCTGCGACGGTCCCGTCGGTGGCGACGTTGGCGCCCTCGGCGAGGGCGACCAGGTCCGAGCGGAAGTTGCACAGGTCGTCCTCGTCCAGCCGCTCGGCCACCTTGTGCGTCGGGCCGTAGTGGGTGATGAAGAAGTCCGCGAAGTGCTCGGCCGAAAGGAACCGCTGCCGCACCGACGCCGCCTCGAAGGTGAGGCTCGCCGCCGCGGGACCGAGCAGCTCCGTGATGAAGTCCTCGGTACCCCAGCGGGTGGCGGGCCGGGCCGCAGGAGGCGGCGGGGCGTACTTGCCGGCGATCTTCAGGATCTCGCCGACGAACCCGTCCGGGGCCCAGCTCGCCAGGCCGATGTCGCCGCCGGGACGGCACACCCGCAGCAGCTCCCGCGCGGCCCGGTGATGATCGGCGGTGAACATGACGCCGATGGCGGAAAGGACGAAGTCGAAGCTGTCGTTGTCGAACGGGAGCTCCTCGGCGTCGCCCTCGACGAAGTCGATCTCCAGACCCTCGGCCTGCGCCCGCGCGCGGGCCGTCCGTACCAGGTCAGGGACGTAGTCCAGGCCGGTCACGGTGCAGAACCGCCGGGCGGCGGCAAGGGCCACGTGGCCGGTGCCGGTGGCGACGTCGAGCACGGCCGCACCCGGCCGCAGCTCCACCGCGTCAGCCAGCGCCTCGGCCACCGGCACCGTGATCCACGCGATGCGGCTGTAGTCACCGCTCGCCCAGGTGAGCTGCTGGCGTGCCTTGAGCAGCTCCAATTCGGATGGTGTACTCATCATCTTCCATTCCTCTCGATTGGCGCCGACCTACCCGGGTGGTGCCGTCCCCCCCCGGACGGCACCACCGGCAATGACTGTCGCCGCGGCTGCGGCGTGCGGCATGGGGAGACATCCCTAACTTGCGATGGGGCGGCCGAAGGTGACCGCGTCGAGCACCGGCTGCGGTGCCAACTCGCGGAAGAAGGCGTCGGGCCGGACACCGAGGGCCCCGTTGACCGACGAGAAGGCGACGCGCAACGCCACGAACAGCGTCACCCCGAAGATCTGCCGATCGGTGAAGCCGGCGTCGCGAAGCCCCCGCACGTCCTCTTCGGTGGTCTGCTGGGGCCACCGGGCGACCTTGCGCGCCCACCGGGCGATCGCCTGCTCGGCCGGTGTCAGCGCCGAGTCCTCGCCGCGGATCACCCCGGCGGCGGTCGCGACATCGGTCTTGGCGGCCAGCTTCGTCCCCCACGACAGCGAGCAGTAGGAGTCGCCGAGCGTCGAAGCGCAGGCGGCCACCAGGATGCCGCGCTGCCGGCCCGAGATGCCGTGCGCCACACTGGACTGGCGCAGCAGGTCCACGAGCCCGAAGAAGGACGCCGGCTGGTAGGCCCAGAGCCGCGACACGTTCATGACCGCACCGAAGTCGGCGACATCCTCGTCGAACATGAGCTGTGCCTGAGGATCCGGTGCGGCCTCGGACAGGAATCCGGCGTCCATCATGGACCCGCCTTCCTGGCGATGAACCCCGTGACGGCGATCTCGGCCCGCAGCGGCAGCCCCTCACGGACATACGCGGTGGCGCACCGGACCGCCTCCGCGAGGAAGGCTGTCTCGCCCGTGTTCTGGATGGCCTCGTAGGCCGGCCCGGTGGCGGCGATGGTGCGGGCGTAGGTCGGCGGATCCGCGAACTCCCATGCGAAGGGAACCTCGAATCGTTCGATGTCGACGAAGCCGGCGCGGGCAAGCAGATCCTCCGCCGCACCCGGACGGCCCAGCTGCATCGCCGCCTGGTTGGCGAGCTTGGGCGGCGACGCGGTACGAAACGGCTTGAGCGCCCAGGCCCCGGGGGAGGCCTTGATGTGACCCCACACCGTCATCCCCAGCCGGCCACCCGGCACGAGCACCCGCAGGAGCTCCGGCAACGCTTCCGGTGTGGTACCCCAGATCCCCCGGAAGCTGGTCGCGACATCGAAACTGGCGTCCGGCCAAGGCAGATCATGCATGTCGCCGACCCGGATATCGGCGTGCGGGGAGCGGTCCCGGGCGACCGCCACCAGCCGGGCCGACGCGTCGATGCCCGTGCACGTCGCACCGCGCACCGCGGCCAGTTCCAACGCCAGGCCGGCACCACAGGCGACGTCGAGCAGCCGCTCGCCCTGGCCGATTCCCAGCCGATGGTGTACCGAGATGTACTCCCGGCAGTTGCTCGGCTCGCTGAGCGTGGCGAAGGGCACGGCCTGGCGGCCCCAGCCCTCGTCCACGACGGTCCAATCATCGCTCATGGCCGCCGAGGCTAGGGACCCAACCGGCCGGCGGCTTGGGGATAACTCCCCAAGTTGGGCCCGGCAGCGAGGCCTGTGACGACGGTCAGGTCAACATGGGTGTTCTTCCCCATTCGTGGGCGGCAGCCGAGTCCTAGCTTCGACAAGCCCGCCGATCGGCGGGCCGGCCGTGCGGTTTGTCCAGGGCCGCGGTCCATCGAAGAACAGGGAGTACCGCAGATGTCCAACACCGGTCATCAGCCGGTCCAACCGGCTGCCGTCGCCACGTACGCCGCAACCCCGTCGATCCGCCCCGCCACCCTCACGTTCGGCTTCTTCGGCGCCCTCCTGGCCGGCCTGTTCAGCGCGGTCGGATCCGTGCTGCTCGTCGTCAAGGCGCACGACCTGGCGGAGCGGACCGCCGGCGACGTCCTGGGCGAGGACACCGAGGCCCTGCTGGGGTCCGAGTTGACCGCGAGCGTGGTCGACGAGGCCGCGAACACGCTCGTCGTTCGGGGTGTGACGGGTCTGGTGTCGGCGGTGCTGGTGCTCGGCATCGCGCTCGCCGTGCGCAACGGGGCACTGTGGGCGCGCATCGTCCTGACCGTGCTCCTGCTGAGCGCTTTGTGCGCCAACGGGCTCGTGATCTCGGACGTGGCACCCGGCGCGACCAAGGCGCTGGGCGCGGCGGCGATGGTACTCAGCATCGCCGTGGTCGTGCTGCTGTTCCTGCCGCCCACCAGCCGGTACGCCAAAGCACGCAAGCAGCGCGTGTCCTGAGCCTCGGATGCGCCTTTGTGATGGGCGACGACGACCCCGACCTCCGGCACGCTCCCGCCGCCCCCGGGGACGACCGCGGCTGGCTGGGCTGGAGTCAGTCCAGCGCGGCCGCCTTGCGCAGCAGCACTGAGCGTTCGCGCTCGTTGGCGCACAGCCGGGCCGCCAGTTCCAGCTCGGCGCGCGCCTCCGGTCGCCGACCGAGGCGGGCCAGCAGCTCACCGCGCACGGTCGGAACCAGATGCGAACCGGGGAGCCGGTCCAAGGCGATCAGCTCGTCCACCATGGCCAGGGCCTGCGCCGGACCCGAGGCCATGGCCACGGCGACGGCCCGGTTGAGCTCGACCACCGGCGAGGGCGCGACCCGGCCGAGCGCCTCGTAGAGCACCACGATCCGGTCCCAGTCGGTCGCCTCCACCGACGGCGCCATCGCGTGGGTGGCGGCGATCGCAGCCTGCAGGCCGTAGGGGCCGAGCCCGCGAGCCGACGCCTTGGCCAGCGCGGCCAGCCCACGGCGGACCGCCGAGAAGTCCCACCGCCGCCGGTCCTGGTCCGCCAGCAGGATCGGCGAACCATCCGGGCCGGTCCGGGCCGGGAAGCGCGCGGCCGTCAGCTCGCACAGCGCGAGCAGACCGTGCACCTCCGGCTCGTCCGGCAGCAGCGCGGCCAGCGTACGGGCCAGCCGGATCGCCTCGTACGCGACGCCGGGGCTGAGCAGCCGGTCGCCCGACGTGGCCGTCGACCCCTCGGTGAAGATCACGTAGACGACGCTGAGCACGCCGCCCAGCCGTTCCCGGCGCTCACCGGCCGGCGGCAGTTCGAACGGCACCCCGGCCGCCGCGATCGTCTTCTTCGCCCTGGTGATCCGGGCCTGCACGGTCGGCACTGACACCAGGAACGCACGGGCGATCTGTTCGGTGGACAGGCCGCCGACCACGCGCAGGGTCAGCGCCACCCGGGCCTCGGGGGAGAGCACCGGGTGGCAGCTGACGAACATCAGCGCCAGGATGTCGTCGTCGATCCGGTCGGGGTCGATGTCCTCGTCGACCACCGGGTCAGCCGCGAGCAGGGCGTATCGGTCCTGCAGGGCGGTCCGGCGGCGGATCGCGTCGATCGCCCGCCGCCGGGCCGTGGCCATCAGCCAGCCGGCCGGATTGGCCGGAGCGGAGAGCGGCCACGACTCCAGCGCCTCGGCCACCGCCTCCTGGGCGGCGTCCTCGGCCAGCCCGAAATCGCCGGTGAACCGGGTCAGCGCGGCGACGATCCGCGCCGACTCGATCCGCCAGACGGCCTCGACGTCGGCCGTACCCATCAGACCCGGCCGGGGCTCTCGCTCCCGGCCCGTTCCTCGACGGACCCCACGCTGTCCGCCGGCCGCTCGTCGTCCCCGGCCACCCGCCGGATCTCGATCTTGGACCCGTTGACCGACGGGACCCGCTTGGCCCACTCGACCGCCTCCTGCTTCGAGGCGACATCGAGCAGGAAGTAGCCCCCGAACAGTTCCTTGGTCTCTCCGTACGGCCCGTCCGTGACCACCGGGGCCTCGCCGCTGAAGTCGACCACGACGCTCTGGCCCGCATCGTCCAGCCCTTCGGCCGCGATGAACACGCCGGCCTTGACCAGGTCCTCGATGTAGCGGTAGGTGGAGGCCGCCAACTCCTCGAACCCGGCCATCACGGCCGCGTTCGACTCGTCGGTGCCCCGCAGGATCAGCATGTACTTCGGCATAGGTCCTCCTCGTTCGGCGGGGCCGCCTCCCGGCCCGCGCACTCGTACCCACACGTCGAACGGGCGGCCCGCGGATCGACACGGCCCCGGAGAAATCTCTCGCCGCGACGCAGCCGAATCCGTCCGACCCTCGTTGCGCCCGTCAGACCCGGCCCTGAGCGACGACTGACGCGGACGCTTATCGTCGCACCTTTGGACGGCGGCGACGCCCGCACGGAGCTGCGGAAACCTTTCGACCCGCGCTCGTGCCGATGTGCGGGGAAGTACCGTAGAACGATGGCCGACGACGGTATTCGTGCTGAGCTGGAGCGGCTCCGTTCAGCCGCCGCCAGCGAGGTGCACGGGCTCGAGGCGGACCTGCACGCCGTGTTCGAGGCGAGCCAGGACTCCAACGCCGACGACGAGCACGACCCCGAGGGAAGCACGATCGCCTACGAGCGCGCGCAGCTCGCCGCCGTCCTCGCCGCGACCCGCCGCCGGCTGGCTGACCTGGACGAGGCCCTGGCGCGCCTGGACTCCGGCGCCTACGGCATCTGCGAACGCTGTGGCAGCCAGATCCCCGCTGGTCGCCTCGCAGCCCGCCCGTTTGCTCGCACCTGCGTCACCTGTGCTTGAGCCATGCTGTGAACCGCCATGGCCGAGTCAGGAGGAGGCCGACCACAAAGACCGCTGTGAAGCCCCCGAGGAAACTGAAGCCCTGTCCCCAGTTCCCGGCGTAGTCGCGTGGGCCCCGCGCAACTACACAACCGCCCGCCGGCAAGCGCGGGCGATGTCGCTCGCCGGCACCGGCTGGCTGAACGGATTCTGGACTGGTGGCCCGTGCGGTCACCCCCCTGCGTCCGACGCGTCGGAAAAGGAGGTTGCGCGAGATCACCGAAGCCGAGGAGCCGCACGAGTACGTCTGCGTCGCCGAGGCTCGAGCCGCGGCGTGATGGCGGGCCCGAGGTAGCGTGGAAGTATCCGGCCGTTCGGGAGGAAATATGCCGAAGCGGACAGAACTCCTGGTGATCGGTGCGGGACCGTACGCATACTCGGCCGCTGCCTTCGCTCGTGACAACGGAATCGACACTCACATCGTCGGCCATTCGTTGGCCTTCTGGCGTGAGCAGATGCCGGCTGGCATGTTCTTGCGCTCGGGACCGGACTGGCACCTCGACGCCGGCGGCAACTACACCTTCAAGGCCTTTTTCGAGGACCGAGGGATGCGACCCGAGGACTTCGACCCAATTCCGATCGCTGTCTTCATCGACTACGCGGAGTGGTTCCGTGAGCGCACGTCGCTCGAAGTCGACGAACGGATGGTCGCGGACCTCACCAAACCGAACGGGAGCTTTCTCGCAAACCTGGACGACGGCTCGACGATCACCGCGGAGAAGGTTATTGCCGTCCCGGGCATGTGCTACTTCGCCAACGTCCCACACTGGCACGAGGACGTACCGCCGACACTCCGATCACATACCAGCGAGCTTGTCACCTTCGAGGATCTCGCCGCCGCCCGTGTCGCCATTGTCGGAGGGCGGCAGAGCGCCTACGAGTGGGCAGCGCTGCTGTGCGACCGGCACGCCGAGCAGGTGCACCTGGTGCATCGCCATCCCATTCCGGAGTTCGCCAAGGTCAGCTGGGCCTTCATGGACCCATACATCGATCAGACGCTGGCCGAGCGAGGATGGTGGCGCCGACTCTCCGCGGAGGAACAACAGCGGATCGCCGGCGAATTCTGGCGAGTCGGCCGCCTCACCCTCGAGCCCTGGCTCGTCCCACGCCTCGCCACGGACGTTGTCACCAGCCATCCAAACTGCGCGGTCATCGACGTGACGCCCGGTGATCAAGATGTGCGACTTCAGCTCTCCGATCAGACAACGCTGACCGCGGACCATGTGATCTTCGCATGCGGCTACAAGGCAGACCTGTCGCGCATCCCCTACCTGCGCAGCGTCTCGCACCAGGTGAGGACGACAGATGGTTTCCCCGACCTGACCGAGGGCTTCGAAACGTCACTGGCAGGTCTCCACGTGATCGGCTTCGCCTCCACCCGCGACTTCGGCCCCTTCTACGGCTTTACCAAGGGCTGCCCGTCGTCCGCGCGCATCGCAGTCGACGAACTGATGCGCTGCGCCGCTTGAACGACCACGGCCGAGACGAGCGCTGCGTCGAGCGGACAGACCCATACCGCCGGCCGGGCGCTCAAGCCGATCGGGGTCGGAGTCCGTCGCGGGCGATCTCTATCATGCGCTGTTGCGCGGCGCCGTCGCCGTCGCGGGCGATGCAGCCGGCGATGAGGGCTTTGACATCGGCGGTGTCGGCATCATCGCGGACCGCACCGGCCCGCTGTGCCGCGGTGAGCAGGTCTGTCATGGCCGCGCCGAAGTCGCGGATGGCCGTCGATGCTGCGGCCTGAAGGTCGAACCCGACGCCGGTGAGCGCGTCACCGACGGCATGATCGGCTGCGCTCTGCCGCACCAGCAGCGCGAAGAAGGTGAAGAAGGCTGTTGCCGGGTCCTCGCGCGCGGCGATGTCTTCCGCGCTGTGGACGAGGTGTTCGATCCGGTGCAGCGCAACCGCCTGGAAGAGCGCCTCCTTGGTGGGGAAATGCCGGCTGACGGTGCCGGTGCTGACGCCGGCTCGGCGGGCGATCTCGCGGATCGAGACGGCGGCGCCGTGCGCCGCGAAGGCGGCGAATGCCTCTTCCAGGACCCGCGCCTGGTTGCGTCGGCCGTCGGCGCGTTGAGGCTTGGCCGGCTCCGCGACCGCGTCGACGTGCGTGGCGTTCGGGGTCCGGTCCGTTGGTGGCATCGCTGCGATCGTATGCCGTGTCGAGCCGTGTCGGGCCGTCGGCTCCTCGCGCTTCGAAGCTGTCGGCCGGAACGGCGGTCCATTCAGCCTTGGAGTTGGCCGGACGCGCTGATCTCGTATCGCACGACCTCCACGCTGCGCACGTGCGGCATCGGCGGTGCGGTCTGCGAGATTCCGGCCAGGTGGGTGTTGAGGTGCGCCTCGGACTCCCACCGCTCGTAGATGTTGACCCGGTCCGGCTCGATCGGGTCGGCCGCCACCACGTAGTCCAGGCATCCCGGTGTGGTTCGGGTGTGGCGGAGGGACGGGGCGAGGCTTGCCAGGAGTGCGTCGCGGTGATCTGGGTCGACGTAGCCGGTTCCGGCGACGATAAGCATGACTGACCTCCAGGGTTGACGGCTCGGTGCTACCGGGGGCACTGTAGCAGTTATCCGGGACACTTGTCCCGGATAGGCTGATCAACAAAAAGTGTCGAGGAGCATCCATTGCGCTTGGCCATCTTCGGCGCGACCGGACGCACGGGCCGCGTCGTCGTCGAGCACGCTCTCCAGCACGGCCACGAGGTCAACGCGCTCACCCGCGACCCGGCCCGGATCGGTCCGCGTTCGAAGCTCCACGTCGTCGGCGGCGACGTGCGCAACCCTGCGGCAGTGGCCGGGACCCTCGAAGGTGCCGATGCGATCGTCAGCACACTGGGTCGGCGACGGCGAGGCCCCGATGTCTGCACCGAGGGCATCCGCACAGTGCTGTCTGCCATGGCCGACCACGGTCCCCGCCGTCTCATCCTTTTGAGCAACTACGGCGTCGCGGACAGCCGTCACCGCACCGCGTACGTCACCGTTTCCTGGCTGCTGGAACGGGCCACTCTCCGCGACAAGGAACAGACTGAGGCACTCCTGCGAGCCAGTGATGCCGACTGGACCGTGGTCCGGGCGCCGGTCCTCACCAACGGGCCCCGCACCGACCGCTACCGCACCGGAACCGACCTCCGGCTCTCCTTCACCGCCAAGGTCTCCCGCGCCGACGTCGCGGCATTCATGTTCGCCGAACTCGGTCACAACGCCTACCTGCGCCGAGCCGTGGCCATCACCTCATGAACCTCGGAAGCGCCTGATCAGGTGCGCACTCTATGCCGCAATGGTCAGGCTCCGCCATCAACTGAGTAGCACCTGTCTGGGCGCACTGGGACTATTGCGCGCATGACACAGGACGCGACATCGGCGGCGCAGGAGTGCATCTTCTGCGCCATTGTGGCCCGACAGGCCGAGGCCAGTGTGGTGTACGAGGACGAGACCGTCGTGGTCTTCATGGACCTGAACCCCGTCACACCCGGCCATCTTCTCGTCGTGCCGCGCGAGCACGCGGTGGGCCTCGAAGACCTCGATGGAGCCACGAGCGCTCACGTCTGGTCGGTCGGTCATGACATGGCACGGGCCTTGCGACGCTCAAACCTGCGCTGCGAGGGGATCAACGTCCTCCTCTGTGACGGCGAAGTCGCCTTCCAGACCGTCTTCCACTTCCACCTTCACGTCATCCCTCGCTACGCGGGAGACGGCTGGACCATCAAGGTCGACTCGCCGGAACGCAAGAGGTCGCTCCTCGACGGCGACGCGCAAGCGATCAAAGACGCCATCGCGTCGACGGACTGACTGGTCACTTCCGCATCCAGGCCGGAAACGTCTGGCGGGCATTGGCACGTGACAACGCGCGGACCGAGCCACAAAGCGCCAACCCGACGGGCCGGGTCGGTGCACGCATGGCGGTACACAATCTGTCGTGGTCCGATAGCTGACCATGAAACTCTGGCGCGTGCGGCGGGCACCTAAGCTCCTCGAAGCATGAGCGAAACTCGCATTGCTGTACCCCATAGATTGCAGACGACCGGTTGGGTGACCGTCGCCGCCCTGGCGATCGCCGGGCTGGCCCATGCGTTCTTCATCGTCCGGAACCTTCTGGGACCTGAGGACGTCTCCGGCGAGGTCGTCGCGCGACGGGAAGAGTTCGGCTTCGGCTGGTCCATCGAGGGCGAGCTCGGCCTGCAGGCCGTCACCGTCGCCCGGGTGCTCGCCCTGGTCGTGTTCATCGTCTGGCTCTACCTGGCCCACGACAATTTTGGCCGGCGCAACAACCCCCTCGAGTGGCGCAAGCCATGGGTGATTGCCGGCTGGTTCGTCCCCGTGGCGAACCTCGTCATCCCCGGCCAGGTGGTCAAGGAGGTCTACCGGCGCAGCTACCCGGAGAAGGCGTGGTCCTCGGTCCAGCTCGTCAGCGCGTGGTGGACGGCGTTGCTGGTGACCTTCCTCAGTTACACCAACACCACCGTGTACGCCACCCCCGGGACCGATGCGACCGTGACCACCGTGTACACCCCGGCGTTCCTCGCGGTGATCACCGGCGGCGCCGGCATCCTCGCCGCGGTCCTCGGCATCATCATCGTGCGACGCGTCTCGGACTGGCAGGACAACCCGGCCGCTGGGTGACCCCTCGACGACGGCAGGGCCGTGACCGCGGTCCTGCCGTTCCTTTCCTGCCGCCGACCGGGCGGTGGGGCTACCCCCGGTGGTCACAGCGCCGGCGTGTGTTCACCTGCCGGCCGGGACGATGACCAGTCCCGACCGGCGTAGCCACGGTCAGCCGAGGTACCGGATCAGCGTGATGGGCCTGGACACGAGCGTCACGGATCGCGCTCGAACGCCCGGCGCCCCACCACGGGCGGTCCGGCGCGATTGACCATACGGAGGTCACAGCCCGCGTCAATCGGTTCGGGTGCGGAGGCTCCGGGCCAGGGTGGGGATCATCACCGCCGCAGGGACGAGGTGTAGCCCGAGCAGGGCGGTGATGGTGGCGGTGGCTGCCCCGGAGAGGAGGGGCGGGACCAGCGAGATCGCGGTCAGCGACACCGCCGTCCACACGAACCGCTCAGCGGGGCGGGCGCTCCAGCGAAGCAGCGCGGCGGCGATGACGATGCCCACGACCGAGAAGAAGCCGGTCACCACGGCGAACCCGGGCAACGGGATCGTCTCGCCACCATCCGGGATCTCGAAGTCGACGCCGACGGCCCGGGCAAGCGCAGCGGCGAGGGTGGTGGCCACCATCGCCGCGAGCGCGGCAATGAAGCCGATGCCGGCGAGCCCGCGGAGTCGGCTGGTGTGGCTGGTCCGTGCGACGACCCCGCTGTCGTTCATGCTGCTCATCTCGTTCCTCCAGGTGTTCGGTAAAGGGCACGTGACGGTCCGCGTCCGGGGGGTGACGATGCGCACCCGCGCCGTGCGGCGGCCGGGGTTGCGCAGGGCGCGGACGCCGGTGCCGCGGAGCCAGAACCCGGCGTCGCGTTCGAGGACGGGCCCGGGCTCGCCGTCGCGCAGCTCCAGCTGCACCCGCCCGCGGGTGACGACGCCGAACGCGTCGGTCCACTCGGCCTCGACCACCGCGACACGCGCGCCACCGCGCAGCGCGAGCGTCCGCACCGGGACTACTCCGTGCCGTCCGCCGGCAGGCGCTCCGGCAGCCCGAGCCGCGGGAACCGGTCGTCGTGGAACGTGATGATCTCGGTGATCGCGCCGCCGGTGATGCGCAGGACGTCGATCGTCAGCGGCAGGTACGCGCCCTCCGGCTTCCGCCAGAGGTAGAAGGCGACGGCGGGCTGCCGGTTCACGGAGGTGAGGACGGCGCGCAGGTGCCCGATGCCCTCGAAGCCGCTCTCGATCCAGTCGTTCACCACCGTGTCGCGGCCGACGTACAGGCCCGGCGTGGGCGGCATCGAGCAGCGCACGTCGTCGCGCAGCAGTGCGGCGAGCCTGCCGATGTCCGTGGCCACGCTGGCGTCGGTGTAGCGGCGGACCAGCTCGCGCGTACCGGCGTCCTCCTCGCCGCCGGTCCAGTCCTGCCGCTCGGCGGGCAGGTGCTCCCGCATGCCGGCGCGGGCCCGCTGCAGCGCGCTGTTCACGGAGTTGACGGAGTCCCCGAGGAGCTCCGCGACGTCCTTCGCCGGCCAGCCGAGCACGTCCCGCAGGATCAGCACTGCCCGCGGGCGCGGCGCGAGGTGCTGGACCGCGACCAGGTACGCCAGCTCGATCGTCTCCCGCGCGACGGCGACGGTCTCCGGCTCGTCCGCGTCGCCCGCGGGCAGTTCGTCGAGCAGCCGGTCCGGGTAGGGCTGCAGCCACAGCACCTCGCCGCCGGTCGCGGGCTCCGGGCGGTACTTGGCGAGCAGGTCCAGGCAGGCGTTGGTGGCGATCCGGTACAGCCAGGCCCGGAACGTCGAGCGCCCCGCGAAGGTCTCCCGGCGCCGCCAGGCACGCAGGAACGTCTCCTGCACGGTGTCCTCGGCGTCCTCGAACGACCCGAGCATCCGGTAGCAGTGCACGTGCAGCTCCCGCCGGTGCCGCTCCGCCAGCCCCGAGAACGCTTGCTCGTCGACGTCGCCCAGCCCGCTCACGCCCAGTTCCTCCAGCCGCGTGTCCGCACCCATCACGTCATCCTTCCGCCTCGTCGTGTCCCGTCGTAGATGTGACGGGTACGGGCGCGACAACTCATCACCGGGGTCGGTCGGCATGGCTGATCCGGTGGCGGAGCACGAAGGGGGAGGAGGAGGTGGCGTTGCCTAGGCAGCCGGGGTGACGTCGTCGATGAGCCGGATGGCGTTGAGGGTGCGCGGGTAGCCGACGAACGGCAGCAGCTGGGTGACGACGCTGAGCAGGGTCTGGCGGTCGTTGCCGACGTTGAGGTTGGCGGCGACGTGACTCGTTGCCTGGGGCTCGCAGCCGCCCATGGAGATGAGCATCGCGAAGGTGAGCAACTCCCGGGTCGGCAGGTCGAGTCCGGTGCGGGTGTAGTGGTCGCCGAAGCAGTTCGCCGAGAGGTACCGCTGGATGGGCAGTTCGTCCGCGGGCGCCGCGGCGTACATGGCGTCGACCCGGTCGGCGCCGACGATGGCCTTCTGCACCGCCAGTCCCTGCGCCTCGCGGGTCTCCGGCGTGGTGGTGGACTGGCCCGGCAGGGGCAGCTGGACGCCGCGCTCGGTGAGGACGTCGTTGGTGGCGTGCAGGAAGTCGAACACCTTGCCCATGCCCACGTAGGGGACGGCCTGGTACACGATCTCCTTGACCTCGACCGGTGTGACCTCGGCGGAGAGGGCCGCGCCGAGCAGGACCCGGTACTCACTCAGGCCCTGGCACGCGATGAGCGCGGCGAGCTGGACCATGAGCCTGGTGCGGGTGTCGAGGTTGCCGTACCGCAGCACCTCGTCGAAGGCGAAGTTGTCGAAGTACTCGGTGAGCTCGGGATCGGTGACCGCAAGGATGGACACGTCCGCGGGAACCAGTTCGTCGTGCTCTTTGCGGGCCTGCGCGTTGCGAGCCATGGTGGGTCGCCCTTCAGGAGTTCGGGATCAGGCGGATCGTGACCGGGGCGGCCCCGGCGCCGACCGTTTGCCCATACCCCGACGCTACGTCCGACGCGATCACCCTGGGAGGTTCTGTCATTACCGGGTACCTCGGCTTTTCCCGGCCGACGAGGGAGGTAACGCCAGAACCTCCCTCGTTCGCGCCGGCGTGCCTACCGTCGAGGGTGCTTCCGGAAAGGAACTCCACATGGCTGTACCTGAGCTGACGCTGAACAACGGCGTCGAGATGCCCGCCCTCGGGTTCGGTGTCTTCCAGACGCCGCCGGACGAGACCCGCGCGGCGGTCGGGGCGGCGCTGTCGACCGGCTACCGGCACATCGACACGGCCGCCGCATACGGCAACGAACGGCAGGTCGGCGAGGCCGTCGCCGCATCCGGCGTCGACCGGGACGAGGTCTTCCTGGAGACCAAGATCTGGATCAGCGACTACGGGTACGAGCAGACGCTGCACGGCTTCGACAAGAGCGCCCGCAAACTCGGCGTCGACCGGATCGACCTGCTCATCCTGCACCAGGCACTGCCGTCGGAGTTCGACCGGACCCTGCAGGCGTACCGGGCGCTGGAGACGCTGTACGCCGACGGGAAGGTCCGCGCCATCGGGGTCAGCAACTTCATGGTCGAGCACCTCACCGCACTGCTCGACCACGCGACGGTCGTGCCCGCGGTCAACCAGATCGAGGTGCACCCGTACTTCACCCAGCGGGACGTGCAGACCTTCGGTACCGGGCACGGCATCCTCACCCAGGCCTGGGCGCCCATCGGCGGCATCACGTTCTACCGCGACAGCGGCCACCGCAGCACCCTCGAGGACCCGGTGATCGGCGAGATCGCCAGGGCGCACGGCCGGACACCGGCGCAGGTGATGCTGCGCTGGCACCTGCAGCAGGGTCGATCGGCCATCCCGAAGTCCGTGCGGCCGCAGCGCATCGCGGAGAACTTCGACGTCTTCGACTTCGACCTCACCGATGGGCAACTGGCCGCGATCGACGGCCTGGACACCGGCAACCGCGGTGGCCCGGAACCCGCTGACATCACCCTGGCGAGCTTCGGCCGGCCGATCCCCGAGCACTGAGCAGAGGACTGTCGAGGCGATGATCATGCGCCGTCGGGCCGTCCTGCGCACGTCTCTGCTGCTCGGCGGAGGTGCCTTGCTCAACGCGGCGACAGCGGCCTGCGGCGGCTCCAGTTCGGCACCGCCGAACACGCAGACCACCGCCGCGGGCGCCTCGGCGCCCGGATCGTCGCCGCCGCAGGTGCTGCTGGCCTATTTCTCACGAGCAGGCGAGAACTACTGGTACGGCGGCACCCGCGACATCGAGGTCGGCAACACCCAGGTCGTCGCCGACATGATCGCCTCGCTGATCCGGGTCGACGTCCACCGCATCCGGGCCGCCGACCCGTACCCGCGCAGCTACCGCGCAACGGTCGAGCGCAACGTCGCCGAGCAGAACGCCGACGCCCGCCCGGCGATAGCCGGCACCGCGCCCGACATCACCGGCTACGACGTCGTGCTGCTCGGCAGCGGCATCTGGAACGTCCGTCCGCCCATGATCATGCGTACCTTCGCCGGGAGTGTCGACCTGGCCGGAAAGGCCATCCACCCGTTCGTGACGTACGCCGTCAGCGGTCTGGGCAGGACGATCGAGGACTACACCGCCCTCTGCCCGGACGCGACCATCGGCCGAGGCCTGGCGGTACGAGGCGAAGAGGCATCGGACGCCCGGCCCCAGGTTGAACGCTGGCTGCGCGAGATCGGGCTGCGGTGAGGGAGGCGATGCCTGCAACTGGCGGAGCGGTCTGCAGCCGCTCGCTGTCGGACCCGGCAGGGCAGGGGAGCGCAGAGGAACTCCGGATCTCGGGCCGGTAGTCGCTGCCCGGATCGGGGTGAAGGAAAGGTCGTCGCCGTCCTTCCGGTCACCCCGTTGCGCGTCCCTCGAACTTAGGTTAGCTTACCCTTTGTTACCCCCTATAACAACGAGGTGGGCGGATGGCTGACCCCCGCATCGGCGGCCGCGCGCCGCGCATCGGCACCGACGACATCGTGCGGGCCGGGCGCGCCCTCGGGATGCAGGCGCTGAGCGTGAAGGCGGTCGCGGCCGAGCTGGGCGTGACCGCCGCCGCGCTGTACCGGCACGTGGACGGGCGGTGGGGCCTGGAACGGCTCGTCGGCGAGAGCATCCTCGGGGAGCTGACGCTGCGGGACGATGCGGCACTGGACGTCGAGCCGCACCTGCTGTCGTTCGCGCTGCAGCTGCGGGGGTTCATCCTGGCGCACCCGGGCCTCGCACGGTACCTGCAGGTGCTGTTCCCGCGCGGTGACGCGGGCCGGCGGCTGCTCACCGACGAGGTCGAGGCCCTCGCCAGGCGCGGCTACACGACGGAGGCGGCGATCGTCCTCAGCGGCGCCGTCGCGTCGCTGAGCATCGCGATGGCGGCCTCCGAGGAGCACAGCGCGGCCGCGGAGCACGACGACGCCGGCGGCCTCGGCCGGGAGCGCGAGGCGGCGATCGCCGGCATCGTCGTCGACGACGACCTCGGCCCGGCCCATCTCGCGCTGCCGCAGCTGCAGCGCGCCGAGTACGTGCGCCTCGTGCTGACCGGCGCGATCCGCGGCCTGCTGCTGGCCGCGCCGCCCGGACGGGCCGTTGCGGAGATCATTGCGGACCTCTCCAGCACCCAGAAGGAGTTGTGATGGCCAAGCGCGGGTTCCAGGGCGCGCTCATGCGGAGCTTCGGCGCCCGCGACCACCGGGCCACCGTCGTGGGCCGGGAGGTGATCGCGCCGCACTTCGTGCGGGTGCGGCTGACCTCACCGACGCTGTTCGAGGACGCGGTCGCTGAGCCCACGGCGTGGCTGCGGTTCTGGTTCCCCGACCCGGACGGCGGCGAGGCCGAGCACCAGCGCGCGTACACGATCACCTCGGCGGACAAATCGACCGGCGAGTTCACGATCGACATGGTGCTGCACGAGCCGGCCGGCCCGGCGTCGGTGTGGGCGCAGCGCGCCGAGCCGGGGTGGGAGATCACGGTCTCCTCGCTCGGCTCGTCGCGGTTCGACGTGCCGGAGGAGCCCCCGGCCGGCTACCTGCTGGTCGGCGACTCCGCGTCGATCCCGGCGGTCAACGGCATCCTGGGCGCGGTTCCCGCGGAGATCCCGATCGAGTTGTACCTCGAACAGCACGATGACGCCGACCGCCTCATCCCGCTCACGACCCATCCGCGGCTGCGCACGCACTGGGTGCCCCGGCACGGTGAAACGTCGCTGGCGGCCGCGATCGAGGCGCGGGACTGGTCGGACTGGTACGCGTGGGCCGGCCCGGAGTCCGGCTCGCTCAGACACCTGCGGGTCCGGCTGCGCGACGAGTTCGGGTTCCCGAAGTCGGAGGTGTACGCGCAGGCCTACTGGTACCACGGCCGCGCGTTCGGCAAGCGCCGCTCCACGGCGCCACCCGAGGAGCAGACGGCGCCGCCGCCTGCGGCCGAGTCCGCACCGGCACCGGCGCGCGGGGCGTGGCGGGCGCAGGCCGCCGGCCGGCTGCTGGTGCCGCTCAAGCGGACCCTGTGGCTCGCCGGGGCGCTGCAGGCCGTCGTCACCCTCATCCAGCTCGCCCCGTTCGTGCTGCTCGTCGAGCTGGCCCGGCGGGTGCTGGCCGGCGCGCCGGCCGGCGAGCTGTGGAGCGTCGGCGGCTGGGCGCTCGGCCTGCTCGGCGCCGGCATGCTGCTGGGCTCGGCGCTGACGCTGTGGCTGCACGCGGTCGACGCCCGCTTCGCGCGGGAGCTGCGCCACCGGCTGCTCGGCAAGCTGGCCCGGCTGCCGCTGGGCTGGTTCACCGCGCGCGGTTCCGGGCACGTCAAGCAGGTGGTGCAGGACGACACCCTCGCTCTGCACTACCTCGTCACCCACGCCGTCCCCGACGCCGCCGCGGCCGTGGTCGCCCCGGTCGCCGTCCTGACCTACCTGTTCACCGTCGACTGGCGGCTGGCGCTGGCGCTGTTCCTGCCGGTGCTCGTCTACATCGTCACGATGTGGATCATGATCGTGCAGTCCGGCACCCGCACCGCGCAGGCGCTGCGCTGGGCTGAGCGGATGAACGGCGAGGCCGGGGCCTACCTGGAGGGCCAGCCGGTGATCCGGGTCTTCGGCGGTGCGACGGCCTCCACCTTCCGTGCGCGGCTCGACGAGTACATCGGCTTCCTCAACGACTGGCAGCGACCGTTCACCGGCAAGAAGACGGCGATGGACCTGGCCACCCGCCCGGCGACGTTCCTGCTGCTCATCGCCGCCCTCGGCACGTGGCTGGTCACCGCCGGGTCGATGGAGCCGGTGCAGCTGCTGCCGTTCCTGCTGCTCGGCACCGGCTTCGGCGCGCGGCTGCTCGGGATCGGCTACGGCCTCAGCGGCCTGCGCACCGGCCTGCTCGCCGCCCGCCGCGTCCAGAACACCCTCGACGAGCCGGAGCTGGCGATCGGCGCCGGGCCCGCCGCGAGCGCGCCGGACGAGCCGGGAACGGTGGTGTTCGACCGGGTCGGATTCGCCTACCGGCCCGGTGTCCCCGTCATCCGGGACGTCTCGCTGGTGCTGCGCCCGGGCACCGTGACGGCACTGGTCGGCCCGTCCGGATCAGGCAAGTCGACCCTCGCCGCGCTGCTGGCCCGCTTCCACGACGTCGGCGAGGGCACGATCCGGGTCGGCGGGCGCGACCTGCGCGACCTGACCGCCGACGAGCTCTACGAGCGGGTCGGGTTCGTGTTCCAGCAGACGCAGCTCGTGCACGGTACCGTCCACGACAACATCGCCCTCGCCGTCCCGACGGCGACGCGGGACCAGGTCGAGGCGGCGGCCCGGGCCGCGCACATCCACGACCGGATCACCCGCCTGCCGCACGGCTACGACACCGTGCTCGGGCCCGACGCCGCCCTCTCCGGCGGCGAGCGGCAGCGCCTCACGATCGCCCGGGCGCTGCTCGCCGACACCCCCGTGCTCGTGCTCGACGAGGCGACCGCGTTCGCCGACCCCGAATCGGAGTACCTCGTCCAGCAGGCACTGAACCGGCTCACCGCCGGCCGGACCGTCGTGGTCATCGCACACCGCCTGCACACCGTCACCGGCGTCGACCGCATCGTCGTGCTCGACGAGGGACGCGTCGCCGAGACCGGCACCCACGACGAGCTCCTCGCCGCGGGCGGCCGCTACCACCGGCTCTGGACCGCCGGCGAGACCCGCTCCGCCACGCCCGAGGAGGCGACCCTGTGATCAGGACCCTGCTGCGGCTGCTGCCCGCCGACCGGCGCCGCCGCGTCGCCGGCCACACCGCCCTCACCGTCCTCGGCGTGGTCCTGCGGGCCGCCGCGGCCGTCCTGCTCGTGCCGCTCGTCGGCGCCCTGTTCGGCAACGACCCGGGCGGCGCGTGGCCGTGGCTGGCGGCGCTGGCCGCCGTCACCGCCGCCGGCTGGGCCGTCGACGCGCTCGCCGCGCGAGTCGGCATCGACCTCGGCTTCGCGCTGCTCGACCACGCCCAGCACGACGTCGCCGACCGGCTCAGCCACACCCGCCTGACCTGGTTCACCGCCGAGAACACCGCCACCGCGCGGCAGGCGATCGCCGCGACCGGCCCGGACCTCGTCGGCCTGATCATCTACCTCGTCACGCCGGTCCTCGGCGCGATCCTGCTCCCGGTCGCGATCGGGCTGGCCCTGCTGCCGGTCTCGGCGCCGCTGGGCCTGGCCGCCCTCGCCGGCGTGCCGGTGCTGCTCGGCGCGTTCTGGGCCGCCGGGCGCGTCGGCCGGGCCGCGGACCGTGCCGCCGCCGACGCCAACACCGCGCTCACCGAGCGGATCGTCGAGTTCGCCCGCACCCAGCCGGCCCTGCGCGCCGCGCGGCGGGCCGAGCCGGCCCGCAGCCTGGCCGGCGCTGCCCTCGCCGCCCAGCACGGCGCCACCGTCCGGCTGCTGCTCCTGCAGATCCCCGGGCAGCTCCTGTTCAGCGTGGCCAGCCAGGTCGCCCTCGTGCTGCTCGCCGGGACGACCACGGTCCTGGCCGTGCGCGGGGACATTGGTGCGCCGGAGGCGGTCGCCCTCATCGTCGTGATCGCGCGGTACCTGGAACCCTTCGCCACGCTCGGCGACCTCACCCCCGGCCTCGAAGCCGCGACGACGGCCCTGCGCCGCATCCGCGCCGTCCGCGACGCCCCCGCGGCGCCGGCCGGGCCCGCGGCCGGGACCGCCCCCGCCGTGCCCGCGACACCGCCGCGCATCCGGCTGGAGCAGGTCGGTTTCCGCTACGCGCCCGACGCCCCGCCGGTGCTGCAGGACCTCGACCTGACCCTGGAGCCCGGCCGCACGACGGCGATCGTCGGCCCCTCCGGCTCCGGCAAGAGCACCGTGCTCGCGCTGCTGGCCGGGCTGTACGAGCCGACCGCGGGCCGCGTCCTGGTCGACGGCGCGGACGCCGCCACCCTCGGCCCGCAGGCACGGGGTGCGCTGGTGAGCGTGGTGTTCCAGCACCCCTACCTGTTCGACGGCACGGTCCGCGAGAACGTCCTCGCCGGTGACCCCGGCGCCGACCCGGACCGGCTGGCCCACGCCGTCGCTCTCGCCCGCGTCGACGAGCTCACCGCACGGCGGCCCGACGGCGACCGCACCGCCGTCGGGGAGGCCGGCACCGCGCTGTCCGGCGGCGAGCGGCAGCGGGTGAGCATCGCCCGCGCCCTGCTCAAGCCGGCGCCGATCCTGCTGGTCGACGAGGCCACCAGCGCCCTCGACACCGAGAACGAGGCGGCGATCGTGCGGGCCCTCACCGACGACCCGGTGCCGCGCACGCGCGTCATCGTCGCCCACCGCCTCGCCAGCATCCGCCACGCCGACCGGGTGGTCTTCCTGGAGGACGGCCGCGTCGTCGAGGACGGCCCCGTCGAGGACCTGCTCGCCGCGGGCGGCCGCTTCGCCGCCTTCTGGCGGCAGCGGCAGGACGCCGCCGGCTGGCGCATCACGGCCGCGGGGTGAGTACCGCGACGGCCGAGCCGCGGTTCCGGGCGGGGCGCGGTATGTTGGGCGATGCCTGAGCCCGCCGCGGTGTGGCGCGTCGGCGACGTCGTCGACGGCCGCTACGAGGTCCTCAAGGTGCATGAGCAGGGTGGCATGGGTCTGGTGTACCGCGTCCGCCACCGCGAGTGGGCCGTCGACCTGGCGGTGAAGAGCCCACGCCCGGAGGTCCCCCGGGACGCCTTCGTCGCCGAGGCCGAGACGTGGGTGTCGCTCGGCCTGCACCCGCACGTGTGCTCCTGCTACTACGTCCGCGTGCTCGACGGCGTCCCGCGGGCCTTCGCCGAGTACATCGCGGGTGGAAGCCTCCGGGACTGGATCGACGACCGCCGCCTGTACCGTGGCAGCGAGACCGCCGCCGTGGAACGTATCCTCGACGCGGCCGTGCAGACCGCCTGGGCCCTCGCCCACGCCCACGCCCGCTCCGTCACCCACCGCGACGTGAAGCCCGCCAACATCCTCGTCGACGACGCCGACGGCGCCTTCGTCGCGAAGCTCACCGACTTCGGCCTGGCCGCGGGCGGCGGCATGACCCTGGCCTACGCCTCGCCGGAGCAGGCGGCGGGCGCCCGAGCGGGCCCGCCGAGCGACGTCTACAGCCTCGCGGTGTCGATCCTGGAGATGTTCACCGGCGGCGTGACCTGGATGGCCGGCCCGGCCGCCCGCCACGCCCTGGCCGCCTACCTTGCCGACGATCCGGGGCACGCGCCGGCCACCCACCACGCCGACGACCCTCAGCCCACGGCGGCGACGCAACCGGCCCGCGGCTCTAGCCTCGCGTCGGCCGCCCAGCCGGCGGGCGAGGGCGACGACCGCCGCGACGACGGGCCGCCGGCCATGCCGGCGGAGGTGGCCGACCTGCTCGACCGTTGCCTGGCCGAGGCGCCCGATGACCGGCCCGCATCGGTGGCCGCGGTTGCCGGCGTCCTCGTCATGGCCTACGAGCGGCACACCGGCCGTGCCTACCCCCGGGCCGTTCCCGTGGCGGCCGTGCTGCGGGCCGACGAGCTCAGCAACCGGGCCCTGTCGCTGCTCGACCTCGACCGCCCGGCCGAGGCCGAGCAGGCGTTCGCCGGGGCCCTCGCCGCCGACCCGCAGCACGTGGCGGCCACCTACAACGCGGGCCTCCACCGGTGGCGTCGTGGTGCGGTCACCGACGACCGGCTGGTCGCCGAGCTCGAGGGCCTCCGGGCCGACACCGGCGACGTGCTCGCCCAGATCCACCTCGAGCGCGGCGACCTCACCGCCGCCCGCAAGCTGCTCGGCGAGGCGGTACTGCGGGCGGTGCTGCCGACGGCCGGCACGCTCGTCGACGCGGGCGCCGTCGCCGCCTGGACCGTGCCCTGGACGCCCGTCGACGACGTACCCGGGCGGGTACCGCTGGCGGCCGACCCCGGCGGGCGGCTCGCCCTCACCGGCGAACCCGGCGGCGCGCTGCGGCTCTGGGACATCCACAGTGGACGGATGCGCCACCGGCTCGCCGGGCACCGCCGCCGGGTGCACGCCGCCGGCCTCACGCCGGACGGGCGGTACGCCGCCTCCGTGTGCGAGGACGAGACCGTGCGGCACTGGGACCTGACCGCCAGACGCCCCCGGAGCCGGCTCCTTTACGCCAGCCCCAACCCGCCCCGGTGGGGCGGCGGCGACGGGCTCGGCGAGCTGGCCCTGCGCACCCAGTCCACCACCGTCGGCCTGAGTCCCGACGGACGCCTCGTCCTCTACGCGGGGCTCGACGGGGTACTGCGGATCTGGGACCTGCGCGGCGGGCCGCCACGGACGCTCGACGAGCATGCGGGCGCGCGGCTGGTGGCGGTCAGCGCCGACGGTCGCAGCGCCGTCTCCGTCGGGCAGGGGCACGTCGCGCGGGTGTGGGACCTGCCGGCCGGTCGGTGCCGGCGCGAGCTGGCCCAGGCTCCGTCCCCGGTCGCCGCCCTCGGCCTCAGCGCCGACGGCCGGTTCGCGGCCGTCGGGTGTCTCGACGGCACGATCGGCGTCTGGGACCTCGGTGACGGCCGGCGGATCCGCATCCTGACCGGCGGCACCCCGGCCGACGCCCTGTCCCTTGACGAACGGGTCCTGGTCTCCGCCGAGCGGTACCACGGCACCGTCCGGTACTGGGACCTGGACAGCGGCCGGTGCCTGCGCACCTTCCCGGGGCACGCCGGCGGCGCCGCCGCGGTCCACCTCGACGCGGACGCCCGGTCGGCATTGTCGGCCGGCCGGGACGGGGCGGTCCGCCGGTGGCGGCTGCCCGGCGAGTACCGCGCCGCGCCCCGGCTGAGCCGTCCTCGCCGGACCGACGAGCTGCACCGGCTGGGCGCCCGGGTCGAGGCGCTGGTCGCGGAGGCGGAGCACGCGGCGGCGGCCGGGCGGCTCGCGACCGCGCTCGACAGGCTGCGGCAGGCCCGTGCCGTCCCCGGCCACGAGCGGGCGCCGCGGATCATGACCGCCTGGTGGGCACTGGGCCGCGGGGCCGTCCGCACGGCCCTGCGGACGGCCTGGTCGTCGCGGTACCTCACCGGCCACACCCGCGACGTGGGCGCCGTCGACCTGTCGGCCGACGGCCGGATCGCGGTCTCCGCAGGCTGCGACGCGACGGTCCGCCTGTGGGACCTCGACGACGGCGCGTGCGTGCGGGTCCTCGCCGGTCACGAGCACATGGTGGAGGCGGTCTGCCTGAGCGGCGACGGGCGGCGGGCCCTCTCGTCGAGCCGGGACGGCACCGTGCGGCTGTGGGACCTCGGTACCGGCGAGTGCCTGCGCGTCGTGACCGGCAACGTCCACATGAGGGAGTCGGTGCCGGTCCGGTTCACCGCCGGCGACTCGCAGGCCATCGTCGCCGGCCGCGACGGCCGCATCCGGACCTGGGACCTGGACACCGGCGACCTGCGGCGCGAGCTGCGCGGCGGCGCCGCCTTCCGGGCGCTGCGGCTCGGCGGCCGGCTCGTCGCGGCCGCGCGCGGCGACCTGGTGCAGCTGTGGGACCTGCACAGCGGCGAGTGCGTGCACCAGCTGCGCGGCGGCTTCCTCCACACCATGCGGTCGGTGTCGCTCAGCGCCGACGGCCGCCTGGCCCTCACCGGAGAGAGCGGCGAGGGCCTGCGGCTGTGGGACACCGCGACCGGGGCCGTCGTGCGCACGTTCGGCCCGGCACAGAACACGCCCGACGCGGTCGCCCTGACCGCGGACGGACGCGTCGCGGTCTCCTGCCGGTACACCGACTTCGTCTCGGTGTGGGACGCAACCGACGGGCGCCGCCTGCGCGTGCTCGACGGCCACGAGCGGGGCGCCACCTGCCTCGCGCTGACCCCGGACGGGCGCTACATCCTGTCCGGCCACGGCGACGGCGGCCTGCGGCGGTGGGAGCTCGACTGGGACCTGTCGGCCGGGTCGGTGTCGAATCAAGGACTCGGGTCCGAGCGGCGGTAAACCGAGTCGATGGCTGAGGCGTCTGGGACATGCCAACGGTCCCGACCCCTCGAAAGGACATCGCCATGCGGACCAAGCTTCGAACGCTGCTCGCCATCGTCGTCGTCGCCCCGGTGCTCATCGTGCCCGGCACGGCGGCCGCGGCGGGCGACCTCCCGGCCCCGACGAGCGTCACGCCCGTGACGGGGACCGCCACCGTGCCGCCGTACGACCCGAACCCGCCGACCGTGATCGGCGTGCGGACGGGCCGGCACGAGCAGTACGACCGAACGGTCTTCGACTTCAGCGGCGGTACCCCCGGGTACCGGGTGGCGTACGGCTCGCTCGTCGGCCAGGGCACCGGGACGCCGATCCCGCTGGACGGCGCGGCCACGCTCCTGGTCGTCTTCGACGGCGCGTACGCGTACAACTTCGACCTCACCCGCGTGTACAACCCGCGGCTGCCCACCCTGCGCCAGATCAAGTCCGGCGGCGCCTTCGAGGGACGGGTCAGCTTCGGTCTCGGGCTCGCCGACCGGGTCGGCTTCCGGGTGCTGCGCCTGACGAACCCGCCCCGGATCGCCGTCGACGTCGCCCACCAGCCCACCCAGCCGTTCAGCACCGAGCGGTTCCAGGGCGGCGCCGGTACCGCCGCGCAGGTCCGCATCGACGCCGTGCGCTCGGGCGAGCACCCCGGCTACGACCGGGTGGTCTTCGACCTCGGCACGCCGACGACGCCGCTGCTCAGCGTCGCCTACACCGTCCCCACACCGACGACGATCCATGTCGGCTTCACCGCCGCCACCACGCAGCGCGGCGTCGTCGGCGGCCCGAACCCCGTGCCGATCGGCCTCACGCAGGCACGGTCGGTGTCGCTGGCCGTCTACGACAACGGGACAGTGTCGGCCTTCATCACCACGAACCACCGGACCGGGTTCCGGGTGATGCTCCTGAGCAACCCGACCCGGGTCGTCGTCGACATCGCCCACTGACGTCTGGCGCCGCCCGCAGGCGGCGCCAGACACCAGGTGTCTGTTCCGGCAATCGCCCCGGCTCCGCGTCGCCGCGGCGTCGGGGTTCCGGTCAGGTACGGGCCGACGGCGAGCGGAAGTGCTGGAAGGTCGCGGCCATGAAGAGCCACGCCGACGACAGCACGATGTACAGCAGGACGGTCCCGAACGGCAGCATCAGGCACGCCGCGGTGACCAGCAGCGCCACGGCGGCCAGGATGCTCAGCCGCGCCCAGCCCCGCTCGCCGGCCACCTTGTGGACCCGGCCGAGCAGGATCAGCAGGGCCAGCCAGGAGAACATCGACAGGCCGAACCCGACGCCGTGCAGGTTGCCGTGCGTGCTCACAACCTCCGGCAGGCCGGCCGGAGCGCCTTCGGGGAACCCGTTGGACGGGTCGAGGGTGAAGACGCCGGCGATGATCTGGCCGAGCCCGTCGAGGGCCAGCAGGACCGCGGCTGCGGTTCCCAGCCGGCCGCCGACCACCTGCCGTAGACCGGTCGCGGCGACGATGTTCAGCAGACCCATGACGATGAAGTTGGTCTGCTGGATCGGGCCGGTGTCGCCGATGCTGAGGTAGCTGAAGGCGTGCCTGGTCAGGTCCAGGCCGGGATTGAACGGCATCTGGAGGTAGCTGACCACCAGGAACAGGATCGGGGAGACGATACCCGCGAGCAGCCGTGCGGAGACGGTGTCGCGTCGGGCCGGGCGCAGGGTTGTCACGGTGGACATCTGAGTACCTTTCAAGGGGTTGGTTTCGGGTCAGTTGGAGCGGCCGGCGAACCCGCGGATCGCCTGCTCCAGGGCGGTCATGGCGACGTTGTGGCCCTGCCCGGCCAGGGTGGCCCGCTGTGCGGCCGGCAGGCGGCCGGCGAGTTGGTCGGCCGCCAGGCCGGTCGCCTTCGGGCTCTTGCTGCCGTCGAGGACGAGGGTGGGTACCTCGATCTGCCCCCAGGGGTGGCGGGCCAGCGGCCGGCCCTCGATGGTGTCGCCCATGACGGCGACATCGGCCGGCAGCGTGTGGGCCACCGCCTTGAGGTCCTTCCAGAACGGCGCGAGTCGCATCAGGGCCACGATCGGCGCGGGAGCGCCCATGCCCCTGGTCATGAAGTAGCGCACGGCGGCCGACCGGTTGTTCTCGGCGACCAGGCGGTCCAGGTGCTCCGCGAAGTCGGCCGGTGGGAGGGCGCCGGAGTCGCTGACCACGAACGGCGGCTGGTAGACGACGACGCCGCGCGCGGGCACCCCGGCGGCCACCGAGCGGAGCGCGAGGACGCCGCCGGAGGACATGCCGAAGATCAGGGAGTCCGCTCCGGCGTGTTCGGCAACGACGGCCAGGTCGCCGGCCTCCGCGGCGACCGATGCGGCCCCGGAGGCGGCCCCGGAGGCGGCCCCGGAGGCGGCCCCGGAGGCGGCCCCGGAAGCGGTGGGGCCGGCTCCGCTGTCGCCCCGGCCGCGCCGGTCGTAGCCGTGGACGGTGAACGTGTCGGAGAGTCGGATGGCGAGATCGACGAATCCCTTCCATCGGCGGTAGCTGAAGGCGCCGCCCACCAGGATGAGCGGCGGCCCGGAGCCGATGGAGTCGACGGCGATCATGGTGCCGTCCGGTGATCTGAGCAGCGTGGTGGTGAAGTCGGTACCGGTGGCGCTCATGGATGTCCCCCTGTTGATGTGCATCGGGCGTGGTCAGGCGGCGTCGTCGACCGCGGCCGGTCGGTAGACCTGGTAGTTCACGCCGTTGTCGAAGTACTCCTGGGACTCCAGGGACAGCCCGACCGGGGCCGTGCCGGCCTCGAAGAGATGCTTGCCGGTGCCGACGACCAGCGGGTGGACCAGCAGGTGCAACGCGTCGACGAGGCCGGCCTGCAGCAGGTGGCGGGTCAGGGTGCCGCTGCCGTTGATGGCGATGGTGCCGCCTTCGGAGCGCTTCAGGGCGGCGACGTGGGCGACGACGTCGCCCGACAGGGCGCTGGAAGGGCCCCAGCCCAGGTCGGTGAGGGTGTCGCTGGCGACGTACTTGTGGGTGCTGTTGATGAAGTCGGCCAGCGGGTAGCCGCGCTGCTCGGGCCAGAAGGCCTTCCACTCCTCGAAGGTGCGCCGGCCCATCAGGAGGGCGTCGACGTCCTCGGTGGCGTGGCTGACCACGCGCATCACGTCGTCGTTGGCGTAGGGGAAGTGCCACTGCTGCGGGGCGTCGACGACGCCGTCGACGGAGATGAAGAAGCTGGCGGTGATGCTGCGCATGAAGGGCTCCTGGTGGATCGTGTAGTGGTCGCTGGACGGTGCGGTGTGCTGGATCACGGCCGCGCCGACGTCCGGCTCGTCGCGGGCCGGGTGGTTCGACGCCGGAGTCCGGTCGGTGTCGGGCCGGTCGGTCACCGCGTCGCCCGCTGGGTGATGCGGCGCGGGGAACGGCCGGCGTAGAACTCCTCGTCCACCTGCCGCAGCCCGGATGTCTGGTCGACGCGGCGGGTGCCCTTGTACTCCAGGAAGCTCATCAGCAGCGGGTCCCAGCGGCCGGGGTCGATGCGGTTGTGGAACCTCGTCGAGCGGATGTCCGGGTGGGCGTGGACCCGCCTGATGGTGACCTCGACGGCAACGGCCGGGATCAGCAGCCGGTGGTCGCGAACACCGAAGTCGCCGATCGCCGTGACGGCGGCTTCGAGCTGGACGGGGCACTCGGCGGCCCGCGGCGGCGCGACCGTCTCCGACCGGACCGGGGTGAAGCCGGCGCGACCGAACTTGTCGGCGACGGACTCGTAGCCCATCGCGGCCTTGTGGGCCGGCATCGGGTCGGAGCCGGTCGTGCGCGCGAGCCGGTCGACCTGCGGGGCGAGGGTGGCGTCGGGAAGGTTGAGGACGCACTCGCCGGTGCGGCGCAGGTTCTCGACCGTGCGGGAGGTGGCGTCGAAGCCCAGCATGCAGCTCCAGCCCAGCCACCAGCCCGACGACATGGGCGCGAGGTTCGCGGTGCCGTCGGGGTTCTGGGTCGACACCAGCACGACGGGGGTGCCCCAGTAGTGGATCGCGGGTTCGAACCGCGTCTCGTCGGGCTGCTCGTCCCGGCGTCCGATGTCGGCGTGGGGGCTGCTGCCCGGCACGCCGCGGTCTGTGTTCGTCACACAACTACGTCGGTCGGGCCGCGGTGGTTTTCGACATGGCCGGCGACCGGATCTTCTCCGTCGCCGGCCGAAGACGCCGTGCCGTCCACGTCGAAAACCGGCCTCCTCGAACGACGTCACTCATGAGGACGTCGAGGCACGGGATTCGTCGAGGAGAGCCACGGATGCGCTTCCTGATCATGAGCAAGTCGAACGACTACTTCGAGGCCGGCGGCCTGCCCAGCCCCGCACTGATGCAGCGGATGGGCGAGTTCATGCGGGAGGCCGCGGTAGCCGGCGTGCTGCTCCAGGCCGACGGCCTGCTCCCCAGTTCCTACGGCGCCCGGATCGTGGCCCACGACGGGCAGATCAGCATCACCGACGGGCCCTTCGCCGAGGCCAAGGAGATCGTGGGCGGGTTCGCGTTCATCGAGGCGCGGAGCCTCGCCGAGGCCAGGGAGTGGGGCCGCCGGTTCGCCATCGCCCACGACGGCGGGTGCGAGGTCGAGATCCGGCAGGTGACCGGCCCCCGCGGACCCGGCGACGCGACAGGAGACCCGAACTGAACGAACCGACTTCCGGGCCCGGTTCCCGTCCGATGCAGGGTCCCGGTCCGGACCCAGACGCCGGTCCCGGCCAGGCGGACCGCCGGGGCCGGCAGCCGGCGCCCGTCGACCACGCAATGGTCGAGAACCAGTGGCGCATCGAGTTCCCTCGGTTGGTCGCGGCGGCGCACGCCATCCTGCGAGATCCGAGCGCGGCCGAGCAGGTGGCGCAGGACGCGTTCGTGGCGGCCCTGGAGCAGTGGCCGTCCGGGGGAGTTCCCGATCGGCCGGGGGCCTGGCTGATGACGGTGACCCGCCGCATGGCGGTCAGTCAGATCCGGCGCAACGTCGACCTCGACTCGAAGTACGAGCGCATCGCCGAGGAGGCGGCGTGGAGGGAGGACATTCCGATGGGGGACCTCGCAGACGGCCACATCGACGACGACATCCTGCGGCTGACCTTCGTGTGCTGCCACCCGTCGCTGGGCCGCGACGCACGGGTCGCGTTGACGCTGCGGCTGCTCGGCGGGCTGACCACCCAGGAGATCGCCCGCGCCCAACTGGTGCCGTCGGCCACCGCCGGTCAGCGGATCGCCCGAGCCAAACGCACCATCAGGGACGCCGGGCTCGCCTTCGAGAACCCGACCCGCGACGAGCAGATCGATCGACTGCCCGCGGTCCTGGAGGTCATCTACCTGATCTTCAACGAGGGCTACGCCGGCACCTCCGGCGAGGGCTGGACCCGACCCGACCTGGCAGGTGAGGCGATGCGACTCGGCCGCATGCTGGTCCACCTGCTGCCGACGGCCGCCGAGGCGCACGGCCTGCTCGCCCTGATGGAGCTCAACGCCTCCCGGTTCCGCGCCCGAGCCGGCGCGGATGGCCCCGTCCTGCTGGAGGACCAGGACCGGATGCTGTGGGATCGCCTGCTGATCCGTCGCGGCCTCGACGCGCTCGCCACCGCGACCCGCTTCGGCGGCGGCCCCTACACCCACCAGGCCGCCATCGCCGCATGCCACGCCCGGGCACTGACCCTCGAGGCGACCGACTGGCCGCAGATCGCGCAGCTCTACGACTCCTACCTCGAGCGTCACCCCGGTCCGGTGGCGGAACTGAACCGCGGCATCGCCCACTGGAAGGCCTACGGGACCGCGGCGGCGCGAGAGATCATCGTTCCGCTGCTGTCCGATCCGCGGCTGGCGAACTACCCCTACCTGCCGGCGGCGCTGGCCGATATCGAGACCGCCGACGGCAACACCGCGGCGGCCACCGCCCTCCTTCGTCAGGCGATAGCGATGACCCACAACGGGGCCGACAAGACGATCGTGACCAGGAAACTCCAGGCGCTCGAGCGGACCGCCCCCGGTCAGGACGGCCCAGTGGACGGTTCGCCGCCCGAGCCGCCGTCCCGCAGTACAAGGGAAAAGGAATGACGCCGATGACCAACCGAACCCGACTCGCCGGCGCCCTGCTCGTGGCGGCCCTCGCCGCAATCGTCACGCAGGACGCGCTCCGCGAGGACCTTTCGCCGATCCGGCACTGGATCAGTCACCTGTCCCTGGGCCGCTGGGGTTTGATCAACTGTGCCGCGCTCGTCGCCGCCGGCCTCGGCGTCCTCACGGTGCGGACGCACCTGCGCCGCCTCGACGCAGGCAAATGGCCCGTACGGTGGGCCGCAGTGGCGGGCGCCGGACTGGTCATCGCCGGCCTGTTCGTCACCGACGCCCCGCCCGGCACCAGGTATCCCGAGGCGTTCACCTGGCACGGCCAGGTCCACGACGTCGGCGGCACGCTGACCTTCCTGGGCCTGTTCGCAACGGCCCTGGCCACCCGGCGCCGCCCGTATCCGCCCGGCGGCCTGCTGGTGGCGATCGTCGTCGCGGTCGCCTGGGTCGCCGCCGGCGTCATGGCGGGCATCGCCTTCAGCAGCGAACCACCACGCGCGATGCCGACCGGCCTGGCCGAGCGGGTCGCGTTCTTCGCCGGCCTCGGCTGGATGATCCGCCTCGCCTTCACGACGCCGCAACCGGCCACCGACCACCACGAGTGAGCGTCCGGATCTCCTGTGACACGGCGTGGTTGGGCTGGGATCGTGTACCGGTGACCGCCATCCGCACCGTAGTCCTGGTGGGGCTGTTCTCCGCGAAGGACCGCGACTACCAGGCACGGCTCGACGCCCTGGACGCGCGGGTGACAGCGCTGGGCGGACACGTGCTGGAACGGTTCGTCCAGCGCAGGGGCGTTTCCGACGGTGGGGTACGGCTCATGACCGCCCCGTTGTCCCGGCGCTTCCTCATCGGCCCGGGAAAGCTCGAAGCGATCGCGACGACCTGTTCGAGCAAGGACATCGATGCTGTCGTCTTCGCCAATGACCTGAGCGCCTACCAGCGCCGCTGGCTGTCGACCCGGCTCGGGTGTCCAGTGCTCACCGCAACCGACCTCGACCAACCAGTGGAAAGCCTGACCGCCCTTACCGGATCTCAACCTCGCGCAGGCCGAGGCCCCAACGCCGGCCGTCGCACCCGTCGCCGATAGCCGCCACGAACGCTGTACGACCGCACGCCACGGGGACCAGGTGCCATGCGGACCTGGTCCCCACAGTGCGTCGCAGCGGGTGGGTTACGGGATGAGGAGCCACCGGCCGTCGGAGCCCGGCGCCGCCATGGCGGCGGCGTAGAGGTCGGCGGCCTGGGTCAGCGGCCTCGTGGCGGCGATCCGGATCGGCGCATGACCTTTCGCGGCGAGGCCGAGCAGGTCGGCCAGCGCTGCGCCGTCGGGTCGGGTCAGGACCGCGGCGACCGTGACGCCACGCTCGGCGGCCAGCGGCTGACCCGGCTTCAGGCCGACGAACCTGCCGCCGTCGCGCACCGCTGCGAGAGCAGCCTGCTGCAACGCACCGGCATCCACGACCGCGTCGTAGGAGGCCTCGGGTACCTCGGTGACCACCGTGGACGCCCCGGCTGCCAGCGCGAGGGCCTCGGTGCCGGGCCGAACGAGGGCGTCGACCGCCCAGCCGTCACGCACGCCCAGCGCGACGGCCCAGCTCCCGACCCCGCCGGCTCCGCCGGTCACCAGCAGCCGGCCACGCCCATCCCCGAGCAGGTCCAGCGCCTGGCGGGCCGCCAGCGCACTCAGGGTGGCGGCCGCGGCCGCCTCGAGGGTGATGTTCTCCGGGACGAGCGCGAGGCTCGACGCCGGCACGACCACCTCGCTCGCGTGTGCCCGGGAGCGGGCGGTGACGTCGCCGTGCAGGCCGGCGACGCGGTCGCCCACCGCCACGCCCGCGACGTCGGCGCCGACCTCGGCGACCGTGCCGCTGAAGTCGAAGCCCAGGCCGATCACGTCCGGCAGGCCCAGCAGCGAGTGGTCGGCGGCGGCCACGGCGTCGTAGAGGGTGAATCCGGCGGCAGCCACGGCGACCCGAACCTCGGCGGGGCCGAGATCGCGCGAGTCGATCTGCTCGACTCTCGGCGTTGGATCGCCGGCACGGGAGATCAGGGCTTGCATTGATGTCTCTCCTTCAGGGGTTTGTCGTTAACACCACTGTCGGTGACATACTCTCCATTGGGAAGTAGGCACTTTGGAGTGCAGTGGGCACCTGGAGGTACGTCATGACCGCTTTTGAAACCACCCAGGCGACGGTGCCGGCGGAGGCCTGCTATGACGCGTTCCAGCAGGGCTGCCCCAGTCGTCAGCTGATCGAGACCATCGGCGACAAATGGGTGAGCCTGGTCGTCGTGGCGCTCGGACTGCGTGGCCCGCTGCGCTACTCCGAACTCTCGGCCCAGATCGTGGGCGTCAGCCAGAAGATGCTCACCCAGACGCTGCGTGGACTGGAGCGGGACGGCCTGGTCACCCGCACGGTTACCCCGACCATGCCGATCCGGGTCGACTACGAGCTGACACCGCTGGGCCGGTCGTTGCTGGAGGTCCTCGCCCACGTCAAGGACTGGGCCGAACGGCACATGGGCGACATCGAGGCCGCCCGGTCGCAACACGACGCCGGCAGTTGAAGCGCGGTCAGGCCGTCGAGTGCGGAGTGATGAGGCCGGACTCGTACGCGTGGATCACGAGGTGGACGCGGTCGGTCACGTCCAGTTTCGCGAGCAGGCGGCTGACGTAGGTCTTGACCGTCGCCGGGCCGATCCGTAGCCGCGCCGCGATGTCCGCGTTGGACAGTCCCGCGGCCACCAGGTGCAGGACGTCGGCCTCGCGGTCGGTGAGTTCGACCGCCGGCCGTCGCCGTCGCGGTGACGCTGCCGGGCCTGGCGGGCGTGACCAGGCTCCCGCGCTGGGCGCTGTCGATCGCCGCCGCCGGTTGCGCGTTCATCGCCGTGCAGGCCTGGACGTACTGCACGGCCGGTTTCCTCGGCGGCGTCGCGCTGGCCTGGATCGCACGGTCCGCGCGGCCGCCGGTGGCCGAGTGACCGGACGTCCCGGGGTCGGGGAGCCTCGCCCCCGACCCCGGGCGTCTGCCGATCAGCAGACACCGCTCATTGGCGCTACTCAGGACCGCGTCGGCCACCTGATGGGTGCGGGTGTCCTTCCCCAGTGCGAGAGGCACCCGCACTGCTGCGACGCGGCTACGGTGCCGAGGTGAACTCGTACGTCCCCGCGTCGACCGTGTAGACGTCGTACGTGCCGTCACGCCGGACGAACGTCGCGCCGGCGGGCGGGGTGCTGGTGGCGGAGGCCGTCAGCAACGGCACCCAGACCTCGCCGCTGCTGCCTGTCGGGGCCGTCACCTGCAGGCGGAACTGGCCGGCCGTGTCCCGGGCCCATCTGACGATGAGCGGACCCCGGGAGGTCGGCACCTGGCCCTGGGCCCAGGTGAGGCTGCCGGGCTGGGGCTTGACCTGCCAGGTGGTGTAGCCGGGGTTGACTGCCGTGGGGCCGAGGACCGATTCGGTGATCAGTTGGGTCGGGCCGGCGCCCCAAGCGTGGGCGAGACTGTCGAAGCCGCGGGACGGCAGGCCGTTGCTGTTGACGAACTCCCAGAAGGTGCCGGTGTAGTAGCCGCTGTTCGGGTCGACCTGGATGCCCCACAGCCGGCGGAGAAGGTCCACGGCGCCGGCGGTGTCGCCGCTCTGGAAGCGGGCCATGACCTCCCAGGTGTTGTTGAGGGGTTCGATGGTGTGGCCGTAGGGGTCGGCCATGCTCGGTGACGGCTGGCTGATGGTGCTGCCGTGGGCCTGCCAGCGGTTCTTGAAGTAGGTGAGGATGCCCGGCACCTTGTCCGGCGGGGCGACGCCGAGCCGGACGGCGTTCATGTTGGCGTCGAGGGGGAAGACGTTGGGTCTGGTGTCGGTGTGCTGGTACAGGCCGGCGGTCGTGTTCCACAGCCGGCCGTTGATGGCGTTCTTCAACGCGTTCGCCTTGTTGGTGTACTCGGTGACCTTGGCGGCCGTGCCGGCCTTGTCTTCCATCCAGATCATGTTCTGCAGCAGTTCGTAGTAGGCCAGGCTGTACTCGGTCACCTCACCGTTCTGGGTGGTCTGCCAGTAGTCGGGGTCGTTGGTGACGACGAGGCCGTTGGCGTCGAGCCGGGTCGCGTGGTAGGCGGTCGCGGACTCGAGCTTCGGCCGCAGCGCGCTGATGTAGGCGGTGTCGCCGGTGTAGCGGTAGTACTGCATGGCGAGGATGGCGGAGTACGCCGAGTACGTCACCGCGTAGTCGAACTTGCCGCAGCCGCGGAAGCCGACGGCGCTGGTGAGGCGGCCGTTGGTCGCCTGGAGGTTCATGATGCTGTCGATGGAGCCCTTGACGTAGGGGGCGCTGTTGGTGCCGAGTGACAGCTGGACCACCGGGTTGGTGATCATGAGGTCGCCGGACCAGATGGCGCGGTCGCGTTTGGCACCGTCGAAGATGACGGGGGTGGTGAAGCAGGAGGCGACGCCGGTGGGCACCATGTCCATCTGGGCGGTGTAGGCGCCGGCGTACCACATGCGGTTGAGCTGGTCGTCGCTGGAGATGAACCAGCCCTGGTACTTGTCGGGGCCGGCGCGGTAGGCCTTGAAGTTGACGCCGGCGGCGGTAAGCGTCAGGGTGCCGGGTGTCGTCAGCTGGACGGCCATGAACCGGAACCCGCCGCGCAGTGCTCCGGTGTAGGTCCGGGCGGAGCTGACGCTGAGGCTGATCGGGGAGCCGTTGTCGTTGTTGTAGAGCCCGTTGCTGCCGGCGGTGAGGAAGGGCAGCGCTTCGCTCGTGGCGATTCGCAGGGTGTTCGACGACCCGCTCGTGGGTGTGGAGGCGGAGACCGTGGCGTACGGTGTGCCGCCGACCTCCTTGCCGAAGTCGAGCACGATGGTCGCGGGTGACGCGGCCGAGGTGGTCCGCAGCGTGGTTGAGCCGGTGCTCTGGCCGGTCAGCGCGCCGGCGTTGGTGACCGAGCCGCTGGTGCGGGTGACGGCGACGGGTCGGACGGCGTCGCTCGACGGTGCGGGGACGAGGCTCTGCCAGTTCGGGTTGCTGGGCCAGGTCGGCGGGGCGGCCTGGGCGGGCTGGGCGGAGATCACGGCCGCCGCGATGCTGGTCACGAGGGCGGTGACGACCGATGCGCTCAGGTGTGCTCGGTGTCGGCGGGACGGGCGCAGGACAGCCTTGACGTGCACCTGGACCTCCATGAGGGGCGGGGGAGTCTGCCCGGCTGGCGCCGGGCAGCATGCGGTGCTGCCACGCTTCAGGGTTGGCGGTTCTGAAACGTTTCATATGGCCTGTTGTGAATATGCTAGAAGCCGCGTCGCGGGCCGGTCAAGGGCGGCCCGTCGCTGCGGGCCAAGCACTGCTTGGGTTTCGGTGACGGCAGCCGTGTGGCGGCAGCGTGACTGGGCTCGTCACGGAGCTGCGAAGGTGTCGCAGCGCAGCACCGCGAGTCAGAAAGTTGCTCGGCAGCCGCGGGTAACGATGCCCATTCCCTCCAAGTGGAGGTCAGCCGGACAGCACGGCAGTGGTCCTGCGGGGGACCAGGGTCGGCGCGAGCTTCATGTGGCTCGCGGGCCGTGACGGGTCGGCGATACGCTCCAGGACGAGCCGGGCGGCGTTGCGGCCCATCTGGCGGCCGCCCTGGTCGACACTCGTGAGTGAGACGGGCGCGAACCCGGCGAACATGGTGTTGTCGTAGCCGGCGACCGCGACGTCGTCGGGCACGGACAGGCCGGCCTCGGCGATGGCTTGCAGTGCGCCCATGGCGACGATGTCGGCGCCGGCGAAGATCGCGGTCGGCCGGTGGAGCCGGTCGAGCAGTTGCTGGGTGCCAAGGTAGCCGCCCTCCTGGGTGTAGCTGGTGGAGGCGACGTCGATGTACTCGTCGAGCCGCCGGGCGCGCATCGCCTGCCGGTAGCCGTCCGCACGTACGGCGTTGGGCATCTCGGCGAGGCGGTCCGGGTCGGTCTCCAGGTGTTCGATGTGGGCGATGCGGCGGTGGCCGAGGTCCGCGAGGTGGTTGACGACCAGGGCGGCACCGGAGAGGTCGTCGTCGGCGACGGAGTCGTAGCTCGACGAGCGTCCGTGGCGGCCGACCATGACGGTCGGAACGGCGGCGGCGACGTGTTCGAGGTGCCTGCGGCTGGATACGGGGGCGATGAGGATGACGCCGTCCATGCTGTGGTCGATCATGGTCTCGGTGACGCGGGCCTCCTCCGCCTCGCCGTTGCAGCCGGGGCCCATCAGCACCTGGTAGCCGGCGGCCTCGAGGACCTCGGTCGCCCCGTCGAGGACGTCGGCGAAGAACGGGTTGCGGATGTTCGGCAGCATCACGCCGATGGTGTAGGTCTGGCCGCGCATGCCGCGGGCCGCGGCGTGCGGCCGGTAGCCGAGCTCGGCGATCGCCTTGCGGACCTTCGCCTGCATCTCGGGGCTGGCCCCGTACGCGTTGCGGAGCACCTTTGACACGGCGGTCGTGGACACCTCGGCGTGCTGCGCGACGTCGACGATGGTGACTCGCCGGGTGCGTGCCGACGGCTTCCGCATCCTAGCTCCTTACAGCATGAGCAACGTCGCCCGGGAGTGTACGGGCCGGTCGGTGGGTGCGGCCAGGGCTACTGTCACAGCCGCGGCGGTGCGGTCGTACGCCTGGCCACGAGCGTCGGGGTCAGCTTGAGATGACTCGCCGGCGTGCGACGGTCGGCGATTCGGGCGAGCAGGAGCCGGGCGGCGTCAGCGCCGATCTGCCGGCCGGCCTGGTCGACGCTGGTGAGCGAGACCGGACCGAAGGCGGCGATCGCGGTGTTGTCGTAGCCGGCGACCGAGATGTCCGCCGGCACCGACAGGCCCGCCTCGGCCAGGGCCTGCAGCACGCCCATGGCGACGATGTCGGCTCCGGTGAAGACGGCCGTGGGCAGTGCGGGGCGGGCCAGGAACTGCTTCGCGCCGAGGTAGCCGCCGTCGTGGGTGTACGTCGTGGACACCACGTCGATCTCGTCGGTCAGCCCGTGCATCCGCATGGCGTGGCGGTAGCCGGCGGCCCGCACGGCGTTGGGCATCTCGACAAGGCGGACGGGGTCGGTCTCGTGGTGGTCGATCAGGGCGATGCGCCGGTGGCCGAGGCCGGCGAGGTGGGCGACGACGAGGTGGGCGCCCGTGTGGTCGTCGTCGGCGACGGTGTCGTAGACCGTGGAACGGCCGTGCCGCCCGACGACCACGGTCGGCACAGCCCGGGCGATGCGCTCCAGGTGCGCGCCGGAGGAGATCGGCGCGATGAGGACGAGGCCGTCCATGCCGCGGTCGACCATGGCCTCGGTGACCCGGGCCTCGATGACCTCGCCGTTGCGGCCGGTGCCGTGCAGCACCTGGTAGCCGGTGCCGTGCAGGTGCTCGGTCAGGCCGGCGAGGACGTCGGCGAAGAACGGGTTGCGGATGTCGGGGAGCATCACGCCGATCGTGAAGGTGCGGCCGCGCATGCCCCGTGCGCCGGCGTACGGGCGGTACCCGAGCTCAGCGATGGCGTGCTGGACCCTGGCCCGCATCGCCGGGCTGGCACCGGTGGCGTTGCGCAGCACCTTGGACACCGTTGTGGTGGAGACCTGGGCGTGCCGGGCCACGTCCACGATGGTGACCCGGCGGGCCGGTGCGTCGCGGGTCATCCGATGGACCTCCGGGCGGTGGGCAACGTTACCCTCGCAGTGTAGGGATGATCATTGCGAAATTCCTAGACCCAGTTCCAGGTAAAGGCCGTTCATGAGCGTGAAGCACCTCCGACCCCTTGACGTAACAGCCGGGGCCCTCCTATGGTCGGCGTCACACATTTGGAAAACGTTGCCCACGGCTGATCGCCGCTCACGCGAACACCCCTTGCGCGCTCCGCGGTGCCGCCGCCTCGCCTGGCTGCGGCGCGGCTCGATCGACCCGGGCCGGACCGATTCCGGCCATCCCGAATGAAACGTTTTAGAGAGTGGTCGCAGCCCCATGACACTGACCGAGAAGACGGCCGAGCACGTGCCCCGGTCGCCGCGCCGGCGTCGCACCGACCCGCCGTGGTGGTTCGTGCTCCCCGCGATGGCGTTGTTCGCCTACGTCGTGCTCCTGCCGAGCGGGCGGGGCGTGTACTACGCCTTCACCGACTGGGACGGCCTGTCGCCGGCCTGGTCGTTCATCGGTCTGGACAACTTCAGCGCCATGCTCGACGACCCGAACGCGCTGCAGGCGATCCGGCACACCCTGCTCATCGCGGTGGCCATCACGGTCATCCAGAACGGCGTCGGGCTGCTGCTCGCGCTCGGCGTCAACACGATGATCAAGTCGCGGAACGTGCTGCGGGTCTTCCTCTTCGCTCCTGCCGTGGTGACGCCGATCGTGACCGCCTACCTGTGGCGCAACCTGCTCGGCCCCGACGGCGCGGTGAACAGCCTGCTCGGCGCGGTCGGGCTGGGTGCGTGGCAGCAGGACTGGCTCGGCGACCCGCAGCTGGCGCTGTGGTCGGTCGTCGCGGTCATCGTATGGCAGTTCGCCGGGTACTCGATGGTCATCTTCCTCGCCGGGCTGCAGTCCATCCCGCGTGAGATCTACGAGGCCGCGGCGATGGACGGCACCGGACCGGTCCGCCGCTTCTGGTCGATCGTGCGGCCGCTGCTGGCGCCGGCGATCACGATCAACCTGATGCTGTCGCTCATCGGCGGGATCAAGCTGTTCGACCAGGTGTACGCGCTCACCGGCGGCGGTCCCGGGCACGCCACCGACACCATCTCGACGCTGATCTACAAGGACGCGTTCACCCTCGGCGAGTTCGGCTACAGCATCGCCCTCGCCGTCGTCCTCACCATCATCGTCGCGATCGCGTCGACCGGGCAGTACCTGGTGCTGGCCCGCAACGAGCGGGCGGCGTCATGAACCGCTACCGCCGCCGCACCCTCGCCTTGGAACTGGTGATGGTCGCCGTCGCCGCCGTGATCGGCTTCCCGGTGTACGTGCTGATCAACCTCGCGGTCCGCGCACCGTCCGACACCGGCTCGCCGATCCGGCCCACCACCTCGCCCACCCTGTCGAACTTCACCGAGGCCTGGCAGCAGGCCGGCCTCGGCGGGGCGCTCATCAACAGCGCCCTCGTCACGGCGGTCAGCGTCGTCGTCGTGCTCGCCGTCTCCTCGCTCGCCGCCTACCCCCTCGCCAGGATCGCAGCGGCCTGGTCGAAGGGCACCTTCCTGCTGGTCATGCTCGGTCTGGTGCTGCCGTTCCAGCTGGCGGCACTGCCGCTGTACCAGACGATGCGCGACCTCGGGCTGCTCGGCTCGGTCTGGGCGCTCGTGCTGTTCTACGCCGGGCTGCAGGTGCCGTTCACGACATTCCTGTACGTCGGCTTCCTGCGGTCGCTGCCGCGCGAGTTCGAGGACGCCGCCGCCATCGACGGCTGCACGCCGGTGCAGGTGTTCCGGTACGTCGTCTTCCCGATGCTCAAACCGGTCACGGTGACCGCGCTCGTGCTCAACGCCGTCGCGGTGTGGAACGACTTCTTCACGCCGCTGCTGTACCTCAGCGGCGGCACCCAGCAGACGGTGCCGGTCGCGCTCGCGGGCTTCTTCGGCCAGTACGTCTCCGACTGGAACCTCGTCTTCGCCGCGCTGCTCATCAGCATCGTGCCGGTGCTGGCCGTGTACTTCGCGCTGCAGCGCAGCATCATCAACGGCTTCGCCGGAGGGCTGAAGGGATGACCATCCGCATCTACGGGCTGCAGGCAGAGCAGCGGCAGGAGCCGCTCGGCATCGACCACCCCCGGCCACGGCTGTCGTGGAAGCTCGACAGCGACCGGCGCGGCGCCGCACAGACGGCGTACCGCATCACCGCCACCCTCGACGACCCGGGCCGCCCGCTATGGGACACCGGCCGGCGTGAGTCCGGCGAGGGCCTGCTGATCCCGTGGGACGGACCGCCGTTGCAGTCGGCCACCCGCTACCACTGGCGGGTCGAGGTCTGGGACGAGACCGGCGCACCGGCCGGGTCGGCGCAGAGCTGGTTCGAGACCGGCCTGCTGCACCGCTCCGACTGGTCGGCCGCGTGGATCGGCCGCGACCCGGTCCGCCACCCGGCCGTCGAGCCCCCGGGCGCCGACGACGTCGCCGGCGCCGACCTGCTACCCCCGCCGCTGCACCTGCGCCGGGCCTTCCACCTCGCCGACCGGCCGGTCCGGGCCCGGCTGTACGCGACCGCGCGGGGCGTCTACGAGCCGCGGCTCAACGGCCGGCGGGCCGGCGACCACGAGCTCGCCCCCGGCTGGACGGAGTACCACCGGCGGCTGCAGTACCAGACGTACGACGTGACCGACCTCGTCCAGGCGGGCGACAACGTGCTCGCCGCCGTCGTCGCCGACGGCTGGTGGAGCGGCTACGTCGGCTTCGACCCGCGCCGCGCCGCGCAGCACTACGGCGACTGCCCGGCGTTCCTCGCGCAGCTGGTCCTCGACTTCGCCGACGGATCCCGGCGGGTCATTGCCACCGACACCACCTGGACCGAGCGCCCAGGCGACATCCTCAGCGCCGACCTGCTGATGGGGCAGGTCGTCGACGCCCGCCGGCACCTGCCCGGCTGGGACGCCGCCGCCACCGTCGACGATTTCGCGCCGGTCGCGGTCCTCGGCACCGATCCCGGACCGCTGGTCGCCGAGCCCGACCATCCGGTCCGCGTCACGCTGGAGCTGCCGGCCGCGACGGTGCAGCACAAGGCGCCGGGCCGGTACGTCGTCGACTTCGGGCAGAACGTCGTCGGCCGGGTCCGGCTCACCCTGCGGTCCGCGCCGCGCGGCCACCGGGTCACCGTCCGGCACGCCGAAGTCGTCGCCGAGGGCGAACTGTATGTGGCCAACCTGCGGCGGGCCGCTGCCACCGACGTCTACGTCGCCGCCGGTGATCCGGTCGAGGTGTTCGAGCCGCAGTTCACCAGCCACGGGTTCCGCTACGCCGAGATCGACGGCCACCCGGGAGAGCTCGACGCGGCCGACATCGTCGCCCGGGTGCTGCACAGCGACACCCCGTGGACCGGCCGGTTCGAGTGCTCCGACCCGGTCACGAACCAGCTGTACCACAACATCGTCTGGGGCCAGCGGGGCAACTTCGTCGCCGTGCCGACCGACTGCCCGCAGCGCGACGAGCGCCTCGGCTGGCTCGCCGACGCCCAGATCTTCGCCCCGACCGCCAGCCGCAACGCGGACGTCGCCGCGTTCTTCTCCCGCTGGATGCGCGACGTCGTCGACGGCCAGGACACCTGCGGCGCCTTCCGCGACGTCGCGCCGGTCATCACCATGCACCGCGAGGCCGCCCCGGCCTGGGGCGACGCCGGCGTGATCATCCCCTGGCACCTGTGGCGCACCTACGGCGACCGGCAGGTCCTGGCCGACTCCTTCGACGCGATGGCCGCCTGGGTCGCGCACATCCGCCGGCACAACCCGGACCTGCGCTGGCGCCACCACACCGGCAACAACTACGGCGACTGGCTGCAGGTCGACGCGGACACCCCGCGCGACCTCCTCGCGACGGCCTACTTCGCCCGCAGCGCCGCGATCGTCGCCGACGCCGCCGACGTCCTCGGCCGGCCACACGACGCGGCCGAGCACCGCGCCCTGTACGCCGCCGTCCGCGAGGCGTTCATCGACGCATACGTCGGCGACGACGGTACCGTCGAAGGGGAGACCCAGACCGGCTACCTGCTCGCGCTCTCGTTCGGGCTACTGCCCGACGACCTGGTCGCCGCGGCGGTCAAGCACCTGGCCGCGGGCATCGAACAGCGCGGCAACCGGCTCACCACCGGGTTCGTCGGCGTGCAGCTGTTGTGCCCGGTGCTGGCCGAGCACGGCCGGGCCGACCTCGCCTACGCGCTGCTGCACCAGGACGAGTTCCCGTCCTGGGGGTACTCGATCCGTCACGGCGCGACCACGATCTGGGAGCGCTGGGACGGCTGGACCGAGCACGGCGGCTTCCAGGCCGATGCGATGAACTCCTTCAACCACTACAGCCTCGGCAGCGTCGGCGACTGGCTGTTCAGCCGGGTCGCTGGCATCGACCAGACGCCCGCCTCGGTCGCCTACCGCGAGCTGCTGCTGCGCCCGCTGCCGGGTGGCCGGCTCAGCTGGGCCCGCGCCGAGCAGGACACGGCCCGCGGCACGGTCGCCTGCGGCTGGGCCATCACCGACGACCGGATCACCGTGACCGCCACGGTACCTCCGGGGAGCACCGCCCTGCTGGAAGTCCCCACCGCCGACCCGGCCAGCGTGCGCGAGCGCGACGAGCCCGGGGTCCTCGGCGCCGAACCGTCCGCCGCGGGGCTCGTCCTGCGGCTGGCGTCCGGCCGTTACACCTTCACCGCCATCCCCAACCACACCCCCGTTCGGGAGACGCCATGAGATCGTTCCGAGCACTCGCTCTGGCCGCCGCGCTCGCCGTCGCCGTCACCGCGTGCAGCAGTGGCACCAACGCCGGCTCCGGCAGTGACAGCAACACCCTGACCCTCGCCTCCGTCGACCAGGGCTCCATCGAGGAGGTCGTCACGGCGTTCGAGGCCGCCAACCCCGGGGTCAAGGTCCGCTACACCACCAGCGGTGCCGACCAGTACCAGCAGCAGATCCGCACGCAGCTCGCCTCCGGTACCGCACCCGACGTGATGACGGTCTGGCCCGGCAACGGCAACCCCGGCGCCACCTTCGTGCTGGCCAAGCCCGGCTACCTCATGGACCTGTCCGACCAGCCGTGGGCGTCGAAGCTGCCGGCCGGGCTCAAGAGCGTCGCGCAGTACCAGGGCAAGACCTACAACGCCGTGTTCGGCCTCAACGGCATCGGCGCCGTCTACAACGAGCAGGCGCTCGCCCAGGCCGGCCTCAAGGCGCCGGGCACCTGGACGGAGCTGCTGGCCTTCTGCAAGGCCGCAGCAGGCAAGGGCACCCCGGCGTTCGCCCTCGGCATCCAGGACAACTGGGTCAACCAGCTCGCCCTCTACGCCCTCGCCGCCACCGTGGTCTTCGGTACCGACCGCGACTTCGACACCAAGCTGCAGAGCGGGGCCACCTCGTTCGCCAAGTCGCCGTGGACGACCGCGATGGCCAAGTACCAGGAGATGGACAAGACCGGCTGCTTCCAGAAGAACCCGCTCGGCACCAGCTACGAGGCCAGCCAGGACCTCGCCGCGACCGGCAAGACCCTCGGCATCATCCAGGGCAACTGGGTCGTCGCCCTGCTCAAGGGCAAGAACCCCAGCGGCACGTTCACCCTCAAGGCGCTGCCCGCGACCGACACCCCAGCCGAGTTCATGATGCCCGCCGCCGCGGGTGCCGGCTACGGCGTCAACGCCAAGGCCAAGAACAAGGACCTGGCGCTGAAGTTCGTCAACTTCGTCATGTCGCCCGAGGGCATGAAGGTGTTCAACGCCAAGCAGGGCAGCCTGCCGTCGCTGGCGGACAGCGGATCCGCGGTCGACCCGGCGTTCACCGAACTCACCACGTACCTCAAGGACAACCGGACTGTTCCGTTCATGGACCAGCTCTGGCCCAACGCCAAGGTCCAGCAGACCATGCTGTCCGGCCTGCAGGAGATCTTCAGCGGACAGTCCACCCCGGACAAGGTGCTCGCCGCCATGGACGCCGACTACAAGGCCGGCGCCTGACCACCCCACACCCCGCCGGCCGGCGACGGCCGGCGGGGCCATTTGTGAAGGAGTACCAGTGTCAACCGCCAGACATCAGGTGCGCACACTCGTGGGACTTGGGGCGACCCTCGCCCTGGTCATGTCCCAGGCATTGAACGCCACGCCGGCCGCAGCAGCCGCCGGTCAGGCCAACGTCGAAGTCGTCAACCTCACCGTCGACGGCCGTTCCGACCAGTCCCTGGGCATCGACAACGCCACCCCGGTCCTCGGCTGGCAGATTGCCGAAACCCGCCGCGCGGCCACACACCCCTGCTACCGCCCGAACTCACATACCGCGTGCCCCGCCGACCGGCAGACCGCGTACCAGCTCCAGGCCGCCACCAGCGAGGCGAACCTCAAACACGGCAAGCTCATCTGGGACAGCGGCAAGGTCGCCTCGGCCACTCAGACCGGCATCCCCTACGCCGGCCGCGCCCTCGCCTCGCGCGACCGGGTCGTCTGGCAGGTGCGGGTCTGGGACGCCGACCGGCGCCAGTCCGACTGGAGCAGGACGTCGTCGTGGGAGATGGGCCTGCTCCAGCCATCCGACTGGGGTGCGTCCCGCTGGATCGAGTATCCCGGCCGCGCCGAGAACCAGCCGATGCCGATCTTCGCCCGGCAGTTCACCGTCGACCACCGCAAACGTGTCAGCTCCGCCCGGCTCTACCTGTCCGGCGTCGGCCTGCACCTGCCCACCCTCAACGGCCGCACGCTCACCGACGAGGTTCTCGCCCCAGGCAACGCCAACTACCAGCTCTCCAGCGAGTACCGCACCTACGACGTCACCCGCGACCTGCGCGCGGGCGGCAACACCATCGGCGTCCAGCTCGGCAACGGCCCGGCCTACGTGCGCCGCAGCGTCACCAACCCGGCAGTCGGCCGGACCGCGCCGTACTCCTGGTGGCAGAGCCAGCTCAAGGGCACCGGCACCCTCACCGCCGACACCCCGCCGGGCGCCACGACCGTGCAGCTCGACTCCGTGACCGGCTACCACGTCGGCGGTACCGTCAACGTCGACACCGGCGGCGGTGGAGACAACCTGGAGTCGCGCACGGTCACCACCATCGCCGGCACCGCGATCACGTTCACGCCCGCGCTGTCCAAGCCGCACCTCTCCGGCGCGACCGTGACCGGTTCCGGGAACAACGTCGCCGCCAGCGACGCCTCGGCCGGCGCCGCGGTCACGCCCCGGCTGATCGCGCGACTGGAGATCAGCTACATCAACGGCTCCACCGACATCGTCGTGTCGGACCGGTCCTGGCGCACCGCGCTCGGTCCGCTCGTCACCGACGCCTGGTACTCCGGCGCCGACTACGACGCCCGCCGCGAGCAGGCCGGCTGGGACCAGCCCGGCGCCGACCTGTCGGCCACCGCGAAGCGCCGCGACGGCACCGCGACGGGCTGGATCGACGCCGGCATCGCGCCGCCGCCGAATCTGGCCACCAAGCTCGTCGCCCGCAGCGCCGAACCCGTCGGCGTGGTTGAAACGTTTACACCGGTGTCTGTGACGAACCCCGTCGCCGGCACGTGGGTGTTCGACTTCGGGCAGAACATCGTCGGCTGGCCCGAACTGCACCTGCCCGGCGACCTCCCGGCCGGGACGGTCGTGAAGGTGGCCCCGGCCGAGTCGCTCGCCGCGGACGGCACCGTCGACCAGGCGTCCCTCATGGGCGGCGGCGGCAGCCGTGGCCGCGACCTGTTCAACACCTATACCACCGCCGGGCAGCGCGACCGAGGAACCTGGGAGACCTGGCACCCGAACTTCAACTACTTCGGCATGCAGTGGGTCCAGGTCACCGGCCTGCCGGCCGGCTACGTCCCGACGAAACAGCTCGTCAAGGGCCTGCGGCTGCAGGCGGCCGTCCCGGTCGCCGGCGAGGTGACCACGTCCAACGCCCGGATCAACCGCATCCACACGATGTCGCGGTACTCCTTCGCATCCAACGTCATGTCGGTGTTCACCGACTGCCCCGGCCGGGAGAAGCTGTCCTACCCGGCCGACTACACCATGCCGATGGCGTCCATCCACCGCAACTTCGAGCTCGACGCCTACCTGCGCACCACCATGCGCCACCTCGTCGAGGGCCAGTCGACGGCCGACACCCCGATGTTCGGCAATGTGGCACTGAAGACCCCGGTCTACGACTGGGGCTACACCGGCCGGTTCGGCGACGAGATCAACTGGGGCAACGCGATCATCCTGGTCCCGTCGATGTTGTACGAGCTGTACGGCGACACCCAGACCATGGCCCGCTACTACGAGCCGATGGTCCGCTTCGCCGACTACATCCAGCGCCAGAAGGTCGGCACCGGCGACAACGCGCACATCGTCGACGCCGCGCTCGCCGACTGGGTCGCCGCCGACCAGACCTCGGGCCGGATCACCGGCACCTGGGGCTACTACACCATGATCAGCAAGCTGGCGGTGATGTCGGAGCTGACCGGCCACCAGGCCGACGCGGCGAAGTACCGCACGCTCGCCGCCGACATCAAGACAGCGTTCAACGCCCACTTCTACAACACCACCCTGCGCCGGTACACCACCGACGGCAACGCCGGCACCACCGGCGCGACCCAGACCGCGCAGGCCCTCGCTCTTGACGCCGGGCTCGTCCCGGACAGCGAGCGCGGCGCCGTCCTGGACGCGCTGGTCGAGCTCGTCTACGCGTTCCACCCCACCGGCGAAGGGCCGCACTTCAGCGGCGGCACCATCGGCATGGCCCCGACCGTGCGGGCGCTCGCCGACGGTGGGCGCGACGACGTGCTGTGGGACCTGCTGCAGCGCGACGAGCAGCCCAGCTACGGCTACTTCATGGCGTCGACCACCGCCAACCCCGGCGGCATGACGACCATGGGGGAGCGGTGGACCCGGGGCGACTCGAAGAACCACATGATCCTCGCCCAGATCGAGGAATGGTTCCACACCGACCTGGCCGGCATCCGCCCGGCCGGCGGCGCCTACCGGTCGCTGACCATCCGGCCGAAGCTCGTCGGCGATCTGACCTTCGTCAAGGGCAGCTACCAGACGCCGCAGGGCACCGCCCGCTCGGCGTGGAAGGTCGACGGCAAGCGGTTCCGGCTCGACGTGACGATCCCGGCGAACACCACCGCCGAGATCTGGGTGCCGCTGCGCGGCGGCCGCGTCGTGGACCAGCCCGCCCGGACCCAGTTCCTGCGCGTCGACGGCGGCCACGCCGTCTACCGCGCCGGATCCGGCTCCTTCACCTTCACCACCGTCCAGCGATAGCCCAGCCCGGAGCGGCCCGCCGTCGGCGGCGGGCCGCTCCGGCAGATCGGAGCCACGTGCACCGCGACTTTCCCGCCGGCTTCCTGTGGGGTGCCGCCACCTCCGCACATCAGGTCGAGGGTGGCAACGTCAACAACGACTGGTGGGACTTCGAACACGCCCCCGCCTCTGCCGCCCGGGAGTCGTCCGGCGACGGCATCGACCACTTCCACCGCTACGCCGAGGACTTCACGCTCCTGCGGCAGCTCGGGCACAACGCCCATCGGCTGTCGCTGGAGTGGTCCCGGATCGAACCGGCGCCCGGCGAGTTCAGCCGGGCTGCCGTCGCGCACTATCGGCGGGTCCTCACCGCCCTCGCCGGCACCGGCATGACCGCCTTCGTCACCCTGCACCACTTCACGCTGCCCCGCTGGTTCGCGGCCCGCGGTGGCTGGCTCGGCCCGGACGCCGTGCACCTGTTCGCCCGCTACTGCCGGCACGTCGCCGCCGAGCTCGGCGAGCTGATGCCGTTCGTCTGCACCATCAACGAGCCCCAGATGGTCGCTCTGCACGGCTACCTCGAGGGGTACCACCCGCCCGGAACCACCAACCCGGTGCTGTGGAAGCGAGTGGGCCGGACCCTCCTCGACGCCCACCACGCCGCGGTCGCCGCCGTCCGGGCCGCATCGCCCGGCGCGCAGACGGGCCTGGCCGTGCAGCTGCCGCTGCTCGCGCCCATCCGCGACGACCCGGCCTGCCACGCATTCCACCGCACCATGCGCCACGAGATCGTCGACCTGTACCTCGACGGGCTCACCGGACCCGACCGTGGCGACTGGCTCGGCGTGCAGTACTACCGCAAACAATGGGTCGATCCGGCCTCCCCGACCCTCTTCGCCGACCCGCCACCCGGCACACCCACGACCCAGATGGGCTGGGCCGTCCACCCCGACGGCCTACGCGAGGTGCTGCATCGTGCCGCGGCGACCGGCCTGCCGCTCTACGTCACGGAGAACGGCATCGCCACCGAGGACGACACCGAACGCCTCGCCTACCTCGACGGGCACCTCACGGCCACCGCCCAGGCGATCCGCGAAGGTGCCGACGTCCGCGGCTACCTGCACTGGTCCGCGTTCGACAACTTCGAATGGAGCGAGGGTTACCGCCCCAAGTTCGGCCTCATCGCCGTCAGCGACGACCACACGCGGGTCGTCAAACCCTCCGCCCACGCCCTCGCCCGCGTCGCCGCCACCGGCCGGCTCGACGCCATCCATCACGGGAGCCACACATCGTGAGAAGCCCGACGGACCTGCTCGCCGAGCTCACCCTGGAGGAGAAGGCGTCGCTGTGCCTGGGTTCCAGCGTCTGGCAAACAGCACCGGTACCTCGCCTCGGGGTACCAGCGGTCATGGTCGCCGACGGCCCGCACGGGATGCGCCGCCAGCCCGACGCCGACCACGCCGGCATCTCCGGCAGCCTGCCCGCCACCTGCTTCCCGACCGCGAGCGCACTGGGCTCCTCCTGGAACCCGGACCTGGTCCGGCGCGTCGGCGCCGCGATCGGCGCGGAGGCCCGCGCGCAGGGCGTCGCCGTCGTGCTCGGGCCGGGCATCAACATCAAACGATCACCACTGTGCGGCCGGAACTTCGAGTACTTCTCCGAGGACCCGCTGCTGTCCGGCGTGCTCGGCGCCGCCCACGTCAGCGGCATCCAGAGCCAGGGCGTCGGCGCGTCGGTGAAGCACTTCGCGGTCAACAACCAGGAGACCGACCGGCTGCGGGTCAGCGCCGACGTCGACGAGCGCACCATGCGCGAGATCTATCTACCGGCCTTCGAGCGGGTGGTGACCGAGGCCGGACCGTGGACGGTGATGTGCGCCTACAACCGGATCAACGGGGTGCACGCGTCGCAGCACCATTGGCTGCTCACCGACGTCCTGCGCGGCGAATGGGGATTCGACGGGCTCGTCGTGTCCGACTGGGGCGCTGTACACGACCGCATCGCCGCGCTCCGCGCCGGGCTCGACCTGGAGATGCCGCCCAGGCTCGGGGTCAGCGACCGAGCCATTGTGACCGCCGTCCGCGACGGTGAACTCGACGAGGCTGTCCTCGACCGGGCCGTGCTGCGGGTGCTCAACCTCGTCGCACGGGCGGCGGACCCCGTCGCGGCGACGTTCGACGCCGACTCGCACCACCGGCTGGCCCGCGCCGCCGCCGCCGAGTGCGCCGTGCTGCTCAAGAACGACCACACGATGCTGCCACTGCAGCCGGCGGCCGGCCAGACCATCGCCGTGATCGGTGAGCTCGCCCGCACCCCACGCTTCCAGGGCGCGGGCAGCTCCCAGGTCAACCCGACCCGCGTCGAGGTGGCCCTGGACGAGATCCGCGCGGCCGCATCGCCGGGCGTCGAGGTGGCCTTCGCCGCCGGCTACGACCTCAGCAACACGGCCCGCGATGACGGCCTTGCCGCCGAGGCGGCCGAGCTGGCCCGTCGAGCCGACACGGTCGTCGTCTTCCTCGGCCTGCCGGCCGCCGACGAATCGGAAGGCCTCGACCGCACCCACGTCGACCTGCCGGCCGGCCAGACCGGCCTGCTGGCGCAGCTCGCCCAGGCCAACCCGAACATCGTCGTGGTCCTCGTCAACGGGTCCGTCGTGCGACTGGACGGCTGGCAGCAGCACAGCCGGGCGATCCTGGAATGCTGGCTGTCCGGCCAGGCCGCCGGCGGCGCCGTAGCCGACCTGCTCTTCGGCATCGCCAACCCGTCCGGACGGCTCGCCGAGACCATCCCCCTGCGCCTGGAGGACACCCCGTCGTACCTGAACTTCCCCGGCGAGGCGGGACACGTCCGCTACGGCGAGGGCGTCTTCGTCGGCTACCGCGGCTACGACGCCGTCGGCCGCGACGTGAGCTACCCGTTCGGCCACGGCCTGTCCTACACCACGTTCGCGTACTCGGACCTGCACACCGCCGTCACCGGCGACGCCTCGATCACCGTCAGCTGCACGGTCCGCAACACCGGCCACCGGGCCGGCCACGAGGTGGTCCAGCTGTACGTCGGCGACCCCCAGGCCCAGGTCGCCCGACCCGTCCGCGAACTGAAAGGCTTCGCGAAGGTCTACCTCGAGTCCGGGGCGTCCCGGACGCTGACGTTCCACCTCAGTAGGCGCGATCTGTCCTACTGGGCACGCAGCGGATGGGTGCTCGAAGGCGGCACGTTCGAGCTCGCGATCGGCGCGTCCTCCCGCGACCTACGCCTGACCGCCGGCGTCGAGGTCGCCGGCCCACTGCCGGCGCGGCCGCTCGACGGCATGGCCACCCTGCAGGAATGGCTGGCCGATCCGGACGGCTCCGCCGCCGTACGCGCGGCGATCGGCGTCGACGCCGACGGGCGACCGCAGGGCATCCTCGGCGACGACGAACTGCTGACCGTGATCGGGAACTTCCCGATCAGCAGCCTCGCCGTGTTCCCCGGCACCGGCATCACCAACGCCGTGGTCGACGACCTCGTCCGCCGGTTCGGAGCAGGTCATGCGGTCCACGGGTGACCGCGAGGCCCGTCCGCGGCCACCCTATGACGAATTGCGCGGCCGTCCCGGATACCCGGACCGCAGCAGCTGGGGCCTGTGGGGCGACACCGACCAGGTTGGCGCGTTCAACGACGTCACCCCGGAGGACGTCGCGGACGCCGCGCGGCTCGTCACCGACGGGGCCGTCTTCGCGCTCAACTGGGATCAGCGCCTGCCCGACCCCGCCCTGTACACCCGCGGCACCCTCACCCGCACCGTGATCGACCACGGCGGCGCCCTGGACGACTATTACGACGACTTCTGGCCGCAACAGTCGAGCCAGTGGGACGGTCTGGCCCATATCCGCCACCCCCGGCACGGCTTCTACGGCGGACGCGAAGCCCACGAACTACGCGGACCCGACGCCCGCAACGGCATCGAGCACTGGGCCCGCCGCGGCATCGCGGCCCGGTTCGTGCTCGCCGACGTCGACCGCTGGCGGGCGTCGACCGGCCGCCCGCTCCACCCCGACCGCGGCGAAGGCGTCCCCGCCACCGACGTCATCGCCACGCTGGAGGCCCAGGCCGTTGAACTACGCCCAGGCGCCGTCCTGCTCCTGCGGTTCGGCTGGATCACCTGGTACGAGCAGCTCGACCAGCCAGCACGAGATGCTGTCGCCGACCCGGCCGGCGGCTGGACCGCGAGCGGGCTGCGCGCCGACACCCACATGCTGCGTTGGCTCTGGGACAGCGGGGTCGTCGCGGTGGCCGCCGACAACCCCGCAGTCGAGGCCGTCCCCGCCGGGCCGGGCGACCGCAGCCTGCACACCGACCTGCTCACCCTGCTCGGGGTCGCCCTCGGCGAGCTGTGGTACCTCGACCGCCTCGCCGCCCACTGCGCCGCCACCGGGCGGTACACCGGCCTGCTGGCCTCCGCGCCCATGCACCTGGCGGGCGGTGTCGGCTCGCCGGCGAACGCACTCGCACTCATGTAGCGACGTCGAGCACGAGCTTTCCGGTGGTCCCGCCGGACTCGATGCGGCGGTGCGCCTCCGCGGCGCGGTCCAGCGGCAGCGACGCGACCTCGACGCACTGTTCAACCTCAACTGATCCGATCGAGCCAACAGCCGGGAGGAGCTCCACGCTCTTCCCGGCCCCGATTCAGTGTTCGTCAGGCTGCCGTGCAGAGACAACACGCGTCGATGAAGGCTCGCACCGCCTCGCGGTCGTCTCCGGTGCGCCAGACGACGGCAAGCTCACTGGGAGGCAGACCGGTGACCGGTCGACAGGTGAGGTTTGCCCGCTGGTAGATCTCGGCGTTGCCGGCGGACAGGAGGACGACGCCGATTCCAGACGTGACCGCTTCGAAGGCTTCCTCGGCGGTTTCGGCGGTCGCGGCGATGCGCGCCGGTGTGCGGCGATGATCGTTGCCGAGCCAGAACTCGCGGAGCGCGCCGGCCGCGACGGGAAGGGCGATGAAAGGCTCATCGGCGAGATCGTCGAAGTGGACGACGGGACGCTCGGCCAGCCGGTGACTGGACGGCAGCGCGACCCATCGATCCTCCGTGGTGATGACCTTGTGAGCGAGGTTGCCGCCGGTTGGGACGGGCAGCCAGGCGATGGCGACGTCGACGTCGTTGCCGGCGAGTCCCACAGTCGGGTCGGCCCAGGTGACCTGGCGGAACTGGAGTCGCCAACCGGGAAGCAGCCGCTCCATCGTGGCGGTGACGGCCGGGATCAGTCCCCGGCCGATGCTCGTCTGGAAACCGACCGTGAGCGTCGTGTTGTCGGCCGCCGCGGCGTGCAGCACCGCACGCTGTGCGCTCTCCCACTGCTCGATGATCTGCCGGGCGTGCGGGAGGAGGGCTGTGCCGGCGGCGGTGAGGGTGACCGTCCGCCGGTCCCGTTCGAAGAGCGCGGCCCGGAAGGAGAGCTCCAGTTGGCGGATCTGTTTGCTCAGCGTCGGCTGCGAGACGAAGAGCCGGTCGCTCGCGGCTCGGGTGAAGCTGAGTTCCTCTGCGACAGCGACGAAGTAGCGCAGGTCCCGGACGTGAACATCCATAGCCAAAGGCTATAACTCCAGCTCTTGGACAGGGGGCGCGGGAGATCCCACGATTGGTCACATGGTCGTACCTCGGCGCCGCACGTCGTCGCCGCCGGAAGCTGATGGGGGGGGGTGGCGCTGGTGGAACTGGGCGTCAATGGGCTGAACGCCAAGGCCACGCTGGGCGCTGCGGAGACGGTCCGGCTGGCCCGGCTGGCGGAGGAACTGGGCTACCGGTCGTGGTGGGCCGGTGAGCACGTCGTGCTGCCCAGCCCGCGGGTACCGGCCGCGCCGATGGAGCCGACAGATCCGATCCTCGACCCGCTGGTGCATCTGGCCTACGTCGCGGCCGTCACCGAACGGCTGGAGCTCGGCACCGGGATCGTCATCCTGCCGCAGCGCAATCCGCTGGTGCTCGCCAAGCAGGTCGCGAGCCTCGACGTGCTCAGTGGCGGCCGGCTGATTCTGGGCGTCGGAGCCGGATACCTGGAACCGGAGATGACCGCCGTCGGAGTGCCCTTCTCGGAGCGTGGCCGGCGCACCGACGAGTACCTGGACGCGATGCGGGCGCTGTGGACCCAGCCTGCACCGTCCTACCAGGGCCGGTACGTGGCCTTCGACCGTATCGACGCTCACCCGCGGCCGGTCCACAAGGACGGACCGCGAATCGTGATCGGTGGTCACAGCCCCGCCGCTTTCCGGCGAGCGGTCACCCGCGGCCACGGTTGGTTCGGCAACGGAGACAACCCGGACGACCTCGCCCGGCATCTTGCCGGGCTGCGGAGGGCGGCCGCCGAGGTCGAACGCCCGGAGCGGCTGGGCAGACTGCAGATCAGTTTCATGCAGCTCTCCCCGGTGGACCGCGACACCGCCCGGCGGTACGCGGACCTCGGCGTTGACCGGCTCGTGGTCTACCCGCTTCCGCTGGAGCACCCAGCGGAGGTCGCCGCGTTTCTCGAACGTCACGCTGATCTGCCGCAATGACGTCGTCCGTGGATCGGTAGGATCGCCTACCCATGGACGCGAGCACCGGAATCCCGATGATCACGGTCCCGTCGGGGCAGGTGACCCTGTCGGACCGGCGGACGCAGCAGCGCTGGTCCGTTGAGCTCGCGCCCTACCAACTCGCCGTGTTCCCGATCACCCAGGCGCAGTACGCGGAGACCACCGGCCGGCGGCCGAGCACGGCCCATGGGGATCAGCTACCCGTCGAGGGCGTCTCCTGGTGGGACGCGGTCCGGTTCTGCAACGCCCTGTCCCACCACGACGGCCTCGCACCCGCCTACCACCTGCACGCCGACAGCATCACATGGGACGCCTCCGCCGACGGGTACCGGCTGCCGACCGAAGCCGAGTGGGAGCACGCCTGCCGCGCGGGCACGACCGGCCCGCACTACGGGCCGCTCGACGAGATCGCGTGGTACCGCGGCAACTCGCAGGAGCGAATCCACGACGTGGGCGGCAAGCGGCCCAACCCCTGGGGCCTGCACGACATGCTCGGCAACGTCTGGGACTGGTGCTGGGACATCTACGACGCCGAGGTCTACGGCACCTACCGAGTGCTCCGTGGCGGCGGCTGGTTCGACGAACCCTGGAGCTGCCGGGCCTCCGTGCGCCGCCGCAGCCACCCGAACCTCCAACTCGACGACGTCGGATTCCGCATCGCACGCTCCATCCCGCGCTGATCGCCCGCATGGTCGGCAACGGTCCGGAACCCACAGCGTACGAGCGGACAGAACACGTCACCGGAGAAGGAGCTCGACCTCTCGTGCACGCACGAATGACGAGTTACGGCAGGCTGACGCGGCGGCTGGCCCGTTCCTGCGCGCTCGCGGCAGTCGTCGGGTGCGCGCTGCTCTTGCAGGGCTGCTTCATCGCGTCATCGTTGCGGTCCGAGGTGTTCGTCCAGGACATCGAGTGGCTCGCCGACGGTTCCCGCTACTTCATTCGGGAGCAGGGATTCGACGCCCATCCGGAAGTGTGGCAGATGAAGGAGGACGGCGGCAGCAGGAAGATCCTGGCCGAGGTCCCCGACGCGTGCGACGTGGGTCGCGGAAACATCGAGTTCCTGACCACCCTCGCCACGGGCCAGCTGGCGGTCGGTGTGGAGTGCAACGACGGCCGGATCGTGGTCTATGCGTTCAACGCTGCCACCAAGCGGCTCTCTCGCATCATCGCCTTCGACAACGCGCGGCGGGTTGCGTTTGGCGCGCATCCGGATGACGGATATGTCATGCACGGCGACTTCCCGTGCTTCAGGGTCATGCCCTTCCAGGGTGGTGTGATCGTCGACTCCGACCTGTCGGTGCGTTCACCCGTAGGAACCTGGTTCCTGCGAGACGGTTACAACGGGACGCGAAATTGTCCTTCGACCGGTGATGTGGGCGATCCTGTGTGGAGCCGGCGTGGCGGCTTCGTGTCGTTCCTGCTCACCTCATCGCCGATCACGGCAGGCCGGTCAGCCGAGGCATCCTACGGTTACGCCTGGAACGTTGCCTTGGCCCGTGAGCAGAGCTCCACCCTTGAGCTGGTCGGCCCCGACATCGAAGACGCCGCCGCGCTGGCGGTGTCCCCCGACGGCACACAGATCGCAGTAGGGACCCGATACGGGATGGTTCTGGTCGACGTCAAGACCGGGGCGGCGAGACACCTCGTTGACTCGGTCCGCGTATTCGACGTCGCATACTCGCCGGACGGCAAGCAGATCGCCTACATCGACACCGAGAAGACGGTACAGACCATCCACATCGACTAATCTCGGCCCCCCCCGAGCGCCGAGCGGACCTGGAGGTGCATCACAGACGGCGATCTGAAGCTCGGCGAGCGTTCACAAGAATCATGGCCGGAGCAGGCGCTCGGCGGGTCGGCGTGGAACGGCCGAGCTGTGGGAGGCGGTGATTCCTACGGGGAGTCACCTGGCGCCACGCCGACCCTCACCACATGTACCGCCACCGGCGCCGGGTGGGGAAGCCGCGGACGCGGGAGTCTCTGCATGCCGCACACGAATCACCGACCGGCCATGCCACGGCTCCGGACGGCCCACCCGTTCCGGGTAGGGCGCCGGCGGGCGGGTCTACAACACCCCGCAACCCTGCCCGCCGGCTGTGGTGGCACCCGCGGTGCGCCACCACGAACACCGGGCGGGCGGTGCAGGAAACGCGGTAAGCCCGGCCCGGTGCAACGTGGCTACCCGCACGTGCATCTGTAAACCAGGACGGGTGGAGTATGGCCGAACGGCCCACCCCATTCCGGGAGCGGGTTCACCAATCCGATTCGTGCCGGGACCCGAATCCCTGCCGTCACACCCTCCGACGGAAGGACCTCCCATGACCCGACGCACGCGCCGCTGGCTGCTCGCCGCGCTCACCGCGGCGACGACCACCGCACTGCTGTGGCTGCCGGCTGCGGCGCAGGCCGGCATCACCGCAACCGCGGTCGACTAGGGCACAACGGCACGACGGAGGTGGGCGGCGCGCCGTCCGCGGAAATGGCGAGACACCTTCGCGATCCGCTGTTAGCGTGACCGCGCGGGTGCCCGGTGCGTAGGTGCCGGTTACTTCGATCTCTTCAATCGGAGGCGCGGGTTCGAATCCCGCAAGGCCCGTGAGGGCCGATGGTGTAGTGGAAGCACGAAACGTTCCGACGCCGCCTCGACCTCGGGCACCCGCAACCGCGTGCTCCGCGGCGTCCTTCGTCAGTGGGCGGTGAAGCCGCCGTCGACGGGGAGGGTCACGCCCGTGATGTAGGCGCCCGCGTCGGAGACCAGCAGCAGCAGGGCACCCGTCACGTCGGATTCGGTGGCCAGGCGGCCCAGGGGTGTGCGGGCACAGTAGCGCTCCACGAACGACGCCGGCTGGGTGCCGTCGGCCAGGCCGCCCGGGGCCAGGCAGTTGACCCGGATACCGTGCGGGCCCAGCTGCACGGCCAGGTGACGGGTCACGCCGATCATGCCCGCCTTGTCGTACGCGTAGAACAGCGGCATCGTCATGGAGGTCCCGGTGTACAGGTCGAAGTCGGGGCCCGTGATGCCGTAGATGGAGCCGATGTTCACGATCGCGCCGCCGGTGCCGCGCTCGATCATCGCCGCCGCCACCGTCTGCGTCACCAGGAACAGGCCGCGGGAGTTGGCCGCCGACGTCGCGTCCCAGTCGGCGGCCGACGTGGTGAACAGATCGCCGCCCTGGCGGTGCACGGCGTTGTTGACCAGGATGTCGACGCCGGAGTCCAGGCGGCCCGGAAGGCCCGCGATCGACGCCGGATCCGACAGGTCCAGCGCAACGCCCGACGCCGCGAGGCCGGACGCGCGCAGCGTCGCGGCCGCGGCCTCGGCGCGGGCGGGGGAGCGGGACGTGATGACGACGTGGGCGCCCGCCTCGGCGAGGGTGCGGGCGATCGGCGTGCCGTACAGGCCGGTGCCGCCGGTGACGACCGCCGTCCGGCCGGTGAGCGAGAACGCGTCGAAGACGGTCATGCGTCCTCCGCTTCGCTCCGGCCGCATGTCTTCCAACCTGAGCCGATGATGACCGGCCTCCTCCGCTTCGCTCCGGAACCGGTCATGCGAGCAGCTCCGCGAGGCCGGCGGTCCACCGCGGCGGCGGTCCGGGTTCGGTCAGGGCGTGCAGGGCGCCGGCGTCCTTCCACCCGGCGCCCGTGGCGATGAGCACGGCCCGCGACCCGGCCGGCAACCGGCCGGACGAGGCGTCGGCGAGCAGCCCGGCCAGGGCGGTGGCCCCGGCCGGTTCGACGAAGATGCCGGCCCGGACCATCCGGGCGTGCGCGGCGGCGACCTCCGCGTCGGTGACCTCGGTGAGGTGGCCGCCGGATCCGGTGACGGCCGCGGGAACGTCGTCGTCGAACAGCGTGGCCACCTGCAGGCCGGAGATGCCGGTGGTGCTCGGCGAGGTCAGGACGCCCGGCCCGCCGGCGAGCGCGTCCCGGACCGTCGGGCAGCCGCTGGGCTGGACGGCCACGAGCCGGGGCACGGCACCGCCGACATCCTTGTATCCGCGCCACAGCGAGGCGTACAGCCCGCCCCCGCCGATGGGCGCGTACACATGGGTGGGCGAGGCCTGCGCGGCCAGCTCGTACGCGATCGTCCGGGCTCCCGTCATGATCTCCGGCGCGTACCGGCCCCCGGTCAGGAACGCCAGGTACCCCTGCCGCGCGGCGACGTCACGCACCTCGGACGCCAGCGCGAGCGTGGTCCGCGGGTCGTGCCCGAGGCCGTCGACGAGGTAGACCTCCGCCCCGGCCGCGCGGATCTGCACCAGCTTCTCCGGCGGCGTGGTGGCCAGGGCGAGCAGGATCACCCGGACCCCGGCCCGAGCCCCGTAGGCGGCGACGGCCGCCCCGCCGTTGCCCGAGGACGTGCCGACGATGCCGCGCAGCGCCCGCTCCCGGACCAGCGAGACGGCCACCGCCGCCACCCGGTCCTTGAACGACCCGGTCGGGTTGAGATGCTCGCACTTGACCTGCACGGTGACGCCGGACAGGCCGGACAGGCCGGGGACGTCGAGGACGTCGGTGATGTCGAGCAGCGGCGTGTCACCCTCGCCCAGGCTCGCCATCAGGCCACCACCCGCGACGGGGTGGTGGACCGCGGCAGCGACGCGACGTCGACCGGGCACACCCCGGGCGTGGCGACCTCGATGGCGAGGGCCACGTCGGGGAACGCCGACCGCCAGGCGACCGCGCCCTTGGCGACGATGACGGCGACCGAGGCGGGGTCGATGCCGACGGACGTCAGATGCTCCCGATGGAACGGCGGGGTCGCGCGCTCGGTGACGACGACCCGCACGCCCCGCTGCCGCAGCACCGCGGTCGTGCCCATGCTGAACGACTGCCCGGTCATCCACGACCCCGCGGTGGTGTAACCGCCGTCGGTCACGGCGAGGATCTCGGCGTGCAGTTGCACGGGTGTACCGTGCCGGGCGTCCGCCTTCGCCCCGACCGCGGCGAGGATGCTCGCCCCGGTGCCGAGCGCCGCCGCCCGGCGGGCCACCTCGGCGTCGGCGATCACGACGACGGCGTCCGGCGCGTCGGCGGCGATCAGCGCCGCCAGCAGCGCGGTCCCGTCCCCGGGGCTGCCGCCCCCGATGTTGTCGGCGACGTCGGCGAGCACGACCGGCCGGACACCGGCGGCGAGGGCTTCCCGCACCGCGGCCTCCACGCCCGGCCGCTGCAGGGCAAACTCCTCAGCGTGTACCTCGATGTCGCCGGCGATCTCGTTGGCGACCCGGCGGGCGGCATCGGCCTGATCCGCGCCGGCGACGACGAGCACACCGATGCCGGCCCGGTCGACGTCGCTGTACGCGAAGCCGGGCGTGAGGCAGACCCGGGCCAGCCCGGCCCGGGCGACCCGGGCCCGCGCCCGCTCGATCAGCCCCCGCATCGGCTCGGCGTCGGTGGACTGCGCGAGCGGACAGGTCAGCAGCGGCACCCTGGCCAGCACGGTGGTCAGCGGATGCCCGCCGATCGCCTCCGCCAGCAGGGTCGCCGCCTCGTGCCCGCGCTCGAACATGTCGACGTGCGGGTACGTGTCGTAGGCGAGCACGATGTCGCAGGCGCCCACGAACGCCGGCGACGGGTTGGCGTGCAGGTCGAGCACCGCGGCGATCGGCACGCCGCCGACGATCGCGCGGACCCGCCGCAGCAGTGCGGCCTCGACGTCCGGTGTCCCGGCCGCGACCATCGCCCCGTGCAGGTTGAGCAGCACCCCGTCGAACGGGGCGGCCGCTGTCAGCGCCGCGGTGAGGCGGTCGAGCAGGGTGGCCAGGGTCTCGGCGGGCGCGGGACCGGACGGCCAGGCGCCGGCCGAGTAGACCGGCACCGCGTCGAGTCCTGGCGCGGCCAGGAACCCGCTGATGACCGACCGGTCGCCGTCGTGGTGGCGGCGGACGTCGTCGCCGGCGACGAGCTCGAACGCCTCGAACGCGGCGAGGTCGGCCGGGTTGGGACCGTACGTGTTCGTCTCGTGCCACATCCCCAGCACCGCGACCCGGGGCAGCGTCATGGCCGCGACTCCGCCACGTGCGCGGCGAGGGCGCGGTCGAAGCGGTCCAGGGTGTCGGTGAGCTCGGCGGGGCCGTGGGCGGCCGAGACGTACCAGATCCCCCGCGCGGCGACCCAGATGCCGTGCGCGGCGAGGGTGCGGCTGACCCGGGTGTACCGCGCGAGGTCCAGCGACTGCAGCGAGGCGTGGTCGACCACGTCGGTCGGCGGGGCGCCCTCGGCGCGGAACGAGACGTGGAACGCGGCCGGCAGGCCCTGGACGTGCAGCGGCACGCCGTGGCGCTCGCCGATGCCGCGCAGGCCGGTCATGAGCGCGGTGCCGTGCTCCTCGACGGAGCGGTACGGCTGGGTCTCCCGCAGTACGTCCATCGTCGCCGAGACCGCGGCGGCGGCCATGACCGAGGCGTTGAAGGTGCCGGAGTGGTTGACCTTCCCGGTGCCGAACAGCTCCAGCAGCTCGCGGCGCCCGGCGACGGCCGCGACGGGCCAGCCGCCGGCGACGGCCTTGCCGTAGATGGCGAGGTCGGGGGTGACGCCGAAGCGCTGGGCGGCGCCGCCGAAGGCGAGCCGGAAGCCGGTGACGACCTCGTCGAAGATGAGCACGGCGCCGTGGGCGGTGCACAGCTCGCGCAGGCGGGCCAGGAACCCGGGGCGCGGCGCGATCGCCCCGCTGTTGCACATCATCGGCTCGAGGATGACCGCGGCGATCTCGCCCGGGTGCTCCTCGAAGGACCGCTGGACGGCGTCGGCGTCGTTGAACGGGGCGACGACCCAGTCGGCGATGTACTGCGGCGGCTGTCCGGCGGAGCCGGGGCGGTGCCCGTCCGGGCCGTGGGCCATGAGGACGGTGTCGAGCCAGCCGTGGTACTGCCCGGCGAACCCGATCACCTTCCGCCGCCCGGTCGCGGCGCGGGCCAGGCGCAGCGCGGCGTGCACGGCCTCGGTGCCGGAGACGCCGAGGCGGGCCATGTCGGCCCAGCCGACCGCGGCGAGCAGCTTCTCGACCGCCTCGACCTCCAGGGCGTGCTGGGCGCCGAAGACCATCCCGCGCCCGACGGCGGCGGTAACCGCGCCGTTGACCTGCGGGTGGGCGTGGCCGAGGAACGCGGGGCCCTGGCCGAGCAGGTAGTCGACGTACTCGTTGCCGTCGACGTCCCACAGGCGCGGGCCGCTGCCCCGGGCGAAGAAGGTCCGGGCGGTGGCGAGCCGCACGTTGGAGCTCACGCCGCCGGGGAGCACCGCGGCGGCCCGGGCGGCGAGGTCGGCGGCGGCGGTGCCGGAGCGGACGGCCTGGTCGGCGGTCATCGGGTGGTGTCCTCGTCCGCGGGCGGGATCCACAGCACGGCGTCGACCTCGATGTCGAAGCCGGGCAGCGCGACCGGGACGGTGGTGCGGGCCGGGTGCGGCGCGCTGAGGCGCCGCTGGCAGGCCGCGTTCCACTCGGCGAAGTGGTCCAGCGTGCTCAGGTAGCAGCCGATCCGGACGGCGTGGGCCAGCGAGGTGCCCGCCTCGGCGGCGAGGGCGGCGATGTTGTCGAAGACGGTCTCGGCCTGGTCGCGGAAGGCGGGGCCGGCCTGGCTGCCGTCTGGGCGGAACGGGCCCTGCCCGGAGACGAACAGCAGGTCGCCCACGCGCACGGCGGGGCTGTAGGGGCCGGCCGCCGGACCGATGGCAGGACTTGTCACGGGCGTTGGGTACCGCACGAAGACCACCGTTTCACTAGCTGCAATTGATGTTCCGTTTCGACACCCTAATCATCGCGGTGCGGGAGCCGTCAACCCCCGCGCGGCGATAAATGATCACAACGGAACCCGCGGGGCGGTCAGTGCGGCACGTCCTGGGCCGCGTCCACCAGCGGCCCCATGTGCTTCTTGAGCAGGTGCGCGACCCGCTGGGCGTCCTCCGAGGCGAACCGCGACGCGGGCGCGGACAGGCTCAGCGCCGCCGGGACCGCGAGGCCGTCGACGGGCACGGCCACGCACCGCCCGTCGGGCTGGTTCTCGCAGTCGTCGATGCCCCAGCCCCGCTCCACGGTGAGCTTGACCTCGCCCAGGAACCCGTCCACGGTGGTGATGGTGTCGGCGGTGAACTGGGGCATCCCGGCCTGCTCGAGGATGGTGCGCAGCCGGCTCTCGGGGATCTGGCCGGCCATGACCTTGCCGGTGGCGGTCGAGTGCAGGCACGCCCGCTCCCCGCGGCTGGCCGCCAGCCGCACCCGCCGCTCGCTCTCGACCACCTCGACGTGGACGACCTCGATGCCGTCGAGCACGGCGAAGTTCATCGTCTCCTCGAACCGGTCACGCAGCTTGACCAGGTGCGGAAGCACCGCGTCGCGCAGGGCCGCGCGGTAGTCGAAGCGCTGCGGCCGGAACGCCAGGCCCAGCCGGTACGAGCCGTCCTCGGCGTCGCGCTCCACGTAGCTGCGGGCCTCCAGCGCCGACAGGTACCGCAGCGCGGAGCTCTTCGGCAGCGACACCGCCTCGGCGATCGCGGCGAGCGACAGCCCGGTCGCGGGGTGTTGCTGCAGGGCGTCCAGCACGTCGCACACCCGGTCCACGGCGCGGATGTTGTACCCCGCCGTGCCGCCCTGACCTGCGGCGTCGTCTTCTCGCATCGTTCCTGGCCTCCGTTCGACAGTCCGCTGTCGTCGCGCTGCCCAGTGTGTTCCAACCCTGTTACGAGGATTGACATGATCCACGCGGACGACTAGAAGGTATACCACGTGCTAAAACGAGAGTTTCATTTCTATCTCTGCGAGCATACCGACTCGCGGTCACCCGCGGGACGGCCCACTCAGCCGATGCAAGGGAGCCCGATGTGACAGAGGTCGTCCCGCCGCTGATCACCCCCCTCACCGACCGGGGCACGGTCGACCGGCCGTCGCTGTCGCGCCTCGTCCGGCACGTCGTGTCCGAAGGGGCCGACGGCGTGCTGGTGCTGGGCTCCACCGGCGAGGGCGGGCACCTGCTCCCCGACGAGCAGGAGGCCGTCGTGGCCACCGCCGCCGAGGCCACCGACCGCGAGGTCATGGCCGGCGTCGCGGCGCTCAACACCCGCCAGGCCGCCCAGCTCGCCGCCCGCTTCGCCGCCGCCGGCGCGCGCAGCCTGCTCGTGCCACCGCCGTCGATGTTTCCACTCTCTCAGACCGAGCTCGCCCGGCACTTCGCGGCCGTCGCCGAGGCCGGCGGTCTGCCCACGATCGCCTACCACGTCCCGTCGCGGGTCCCGACCCCGGTCGGCGCCGCCCTGCTCGCCGAGCTGGTCGCCAAGGGCGTCCTGGCCGGCGTCAAGGACAGCTCCGGCGACCTCGGCGGCCACCGCGCCGCCGTCCTGGCCACCGGGCGATCGCCCGCGGTACGCCTGCTGACCGGATCCGAGACCTGCATCGACGCCGCCCTGCAGATCGGCTTCACCGGCGCCGTGCCCGGTTTGTCCAACGTCTTCACCTCGCTGCACCGGGCCCTGGCCGACGCCGCGGACGCCGGCGACTGGCCCGCGGCCCGGGACGTGCAGGACCGGCTGACGCAGCTGCACCGCATCTACGAGGGCCCACACGGCGACGGCTCATTCACCGCCGGCGCGATCGGCGCGCTCAAGGCGGCCCTGGTCGAGCTCGGCGTGATCGAGACCGCGACGATGAGCGAGCCGTTCACCTCGCCCGGCGAGGAGGCCCGCCGCCACGTCCGCGACGTCCTGCGCGAGGACCGGCAGTGACAGGTCCGTGGCCGGCCCCGGTCCGGCTCACGCCCCGGGTCACCCTGGTCGGCAGCGGCACGCTCGGCTTCGGGCTCACCGACGCGCACGACTCGCACGTGTACCTCGTCGACGGCGGCACCGACGCCGTGCTCGTCGACGCCGGCTGCGGCCTGGCCGCGGACCGGATCGCCGCGAACGTGCGGGCCTGCCTCGGCGCCGGCCCGGTGTCGCGGATCCTGCTCACCCACGCGCACGCCGACCACGCCGGCGGCGCCGCCGACCTCGCCCGGCTGCTCGGCGCCACCGTCATGGCGCTGCCGCCGGCCGCGGCGATCGTCGCGGCCGGCGACGAGGACGCCTCGGGCCTGCGCACCGCGCGGCGGGCCGGGGTCTACCCGCCCGGGCTGCGCCCGGAGCCGGTGCCGGTGCAGCCGCTCGAAGTGGACGAGCTGGCCGTCGGCGCGCTCACGCTCGGGATCCACCCGACGCCCGGCCACGCCGCCGGCCACTGCTGCTTCAGCCTCCGCGACGCCGGGTCGCACGCCCTGTTCAGCGGCGACCTGGTGTTCGCCCGCGGCCGGGTCGCGGTCCTCGCCACGCCCGACACCGACCTGCCGGCGCTGGGCCGGAGCCTGCGGGCCGTGGCGGCGCTGCAGCCGGACGTCCTGCTGCCCGGGCACGGCGCGCCGGTACTGCGGGAGGCCCATACACACCTGCGGACCGCGGTCGACCACCTCGACCGTGGTGCGCTCCCGCCGGGGCTGCTCCCATGACCGCGCGGCGCCCCCTGGCGGACAGGGTCGCCGTGGTGACCGGCGGCGCGACCGGGATCGGGGCCGGGATCGTGCAGCGGCTCGCCGACGACGGCGCCGAGGTCGTCCTCTGCGCGTTGAGCACCGCCGAGGGTGAGGCCGCCGCCGCCCGGCTGGCCGGCCCCGGGCGCACGATCGTCGCGGCCGGGGCGGACCTGGCCACCGCGGCCGGGTGCCGGGCGCTCGTCGACGCCGCCGTGCGCCACCGCGGCCGGATCGACATCCTCGTGAACAACGCCGGCGTCACCGGGCCCGCGGCCGCGGCCCCGTTCGGCGAGTACGACGACGCGCGCCTCGACGCCGTCGTCGACGTCAACCTCAAGGCGCCCTTCCGGCTGGCCCGCGACGCGCTGCCGTACATGCCCCCCGGCTCGGTCATCGTCAACGTCACCAGCGTCGCCGCCTACGCCGCGCAGGCCGACGCCTCCGCGTACGTCGCGGCCAAGGCCGGGCTGGCCGGGCTGACCCGGGCCCTCGGCTTCGAACTGGCCGGGCACGGCATCCGGGCCGTCCACGTCGCGCCCGGCGACATCCTGGTCCGCCCCGACGGCCCCGCGCCCGGCACCGGCCCCTTCGACCGGGCCACCCCGCTGGGCCGGCGAGGCGTTCCGGCCGACATCGCCGCCGCCGTCGCCTGGCTGTGCACCCCCGAGGCGTCCTTCGTGACCGGGACGGGGCTGGTCGTCGACGGCGGATGGACGAGCTACTGATGAGGACAAGACGATGCTGGTCGGCGTGAGCGGGCTCGGGTCCATCGGGCTGCAGCACATCACCGCGTTCGCCAAGGTGCCGGGGGTCCGGCTGGTCGCGTTCGACCCCGACCCGGGGCGGCGGGCCGCGGCGGCCGCGCACCCGGCCGTCGGCCGGACGACCGGCGAGTTCGGCGAGCTGCTGGAGGCGGGGCCGGACGCGCTCGTGATCGCCGGCCCGGACCAGGTCCACCCGGCGCAGATGCGGGCCGCGGCCGACCGGAGACTCCCGCTGCTGGTGGAGAAGCCGGTCGCGGCGACCCTGGACGAGGCGCGGACGGCGGCCGCCGGAGTCGCGGCGACGGGGACGCCGGCGCTGGTGGGGTACGTGCTGCGGCACCGGCTCGTCGTGCAACGCACCCGGGCGGTGCTGGCCGGCGGGGAGATCGGCGAGCCGGTGGCCGTGCACGTCATGCTCGGCGCCTACGGCACCATCGAGGCGGCCGTGTCCCGCTTCGCGACGAAGGAACCCGACCGGCTGTACCGCGACTACTCCCACGAGTGGGACTACCTGCGCTGGTGCTTCGGCCCGATCGTCCGGGCGTTCGCGGCGGCGCGGACCGTCACGTCCGTGCCGCACGTGGAGCGACCCAACTGCGTCGACGGCCTGCTGGAGTTCGCCTCCGGCCTGCGCGCCACGTTCCACCTCGACTATCTGGAGCCGATCGGCACCCGCACCGTGCAGGTCCTCGGCACCGGCGGCACGCTGCTGGCCGACTTCGGCCGCGGCACGCTCGAGGTCCGCGCCCGGGCGCAGGGCCGCGACCGGGTGGTCCGGCACGAGCTGCCCGAGCCGCCGGCCGAGGCACTGGCCCGGCAGGCCGCACACCTGGTCGCCGTCGCCCGCGGCGAGGCCGAGCCGCTGGTGACCCTCGACGACGGGGTCGCCGCGCTCGCCGCGTCCGAGGCCGTCCGCCGCGCGGCCACGGCCGGGGCCTGGCAGGACCTGCCGTCGCTGAAATGAAACGGTCATGCCGACAGTGTTTCGGGGAGATAGACCAGGCCTCCGAATCTTGACCGAGGCAGTTCCACCGTCTACATTCCCGAGAAATAGAACGCGCGATTCACTAGATGAAACGCTGGAGGTTCGGGTGACGCACTACCGCACCGGCACGGACGCCGCCTTCGAGATCGCCGAGGCGGGCGTCGTCGTCGACGCCGTCCCCGCGATGTTCCCCGGGCTCACCCGCATCGGCGGCGAGCTGGTGGCGTCGTTCTCCACCGTCCCGGACGGCTGGCCCGGCGGCACCGTCGGCGTGGTCCGCTCCGGCGACGAGGGCCGCACCTGGTCCGCGCCGCAGATCGTGGCGACCCCCGGCGAGGGGCTCGACGCGGTGCTCAACGCGGTCGCCCTCACCACGCTGCGCGACGGGACGCTGCTGCTGCCCTACAACGGCGTGAAGTGGACCCCGGGCCGGGGCGTCGCCGGCCGGGTCATCTCCGTCCACCTGCTGCGCTCCGCCGACGGCGGCCGCACCTGGACCGGCGGCGAGCGCCTCGACCTCGACTTCCACAGCCCCGCCGTCTACGGCGAGATCGTCGAGCTGGCCGACGGCCGCCTGCTGTGGCCGGTCTGGGGCCAGCGCACGAGCGGGGAGCGGTGGTCCTCGGCGGTGCTGGTCTCCGCCGACGCCGGGCGGACCTGGACGGTCGGCCCGACGATCGCCTTCGACCCCGACGCCCGGCTCGCCGGGCCGTACGCCTCCCCGGAGATCGACGGCCTGAGCGCCGACGGCGACCCGGATCCTTCGGTCACCAACGACCCCGCGTTCCGCCCGCACAGCCCGATCGACGGGTTCAACGAGACCACGGTGCTCGACCTTCAGGACGGGCACCTGCTGGCGGTCCTGCGACAGCAGGGCATCGGCGGCGACACGACGATGCGGCTCTTCCGCGCCGAGTCGGCCGACGCCGGGCAGACGTGGAGCCCATACGAGCCGATGGGCTTCACCGGCATGTCCCCACTGCTGCACCGGGCGGAGGACGGCAGCCTGCTGCTCGCGACCCGCCGGTGCGCGCCCGAAGGCGGCCCCGACGCCCCCGGCGTCGAGGTCCGCCGCAGCCACGACGGGGGCCGGTCGTTCTCCGGCCCGCTCCCGCTGGCCGACCCGCACGGGTACCGGTACACCGCCGAGTACCAGTGCGGCTACCCCGCCATGGCGAACCTGCCGGGCGGCGAAGTCCTGGTCACCTTCTACAGCTTCGCACCGCAACACGGGCGCTTCGTCGCGTGGAACAAGCTGCGGCTGCTGTAACGGGGCCTACCCGATCCAGCCGCTCCGCGCCCGCCGTGACCTGTGATTTTCCTGTTCTTGTGGCTGATACTGACCCCTGGAAGGCTCATGATCATGCGACGACACACCCGGGCCTTACTCGCCGGCCTGGCCGTGCTCGCCCTGGCCCTCGCCGGCTGCTCCGGCGGTAGCGGCGAAGGCAGCACCGGCGGCAGCCGCGACGCGACCGTCCAGCTCTACCAGGCCCCGCGCGGGTTCAACCCGCTGCTGGCCTCGATCGGGCCGGACCACCTGATGGAACAACTGCACTGGGACTCGCTCGTCTCGGCCGCCGCGGACAACACCTACGGCCCGCGGCTGGCCGAGAAGTGGGACGTGAGCGAGGACGGCAAGACCTGGACGTTCCACCTCGTCAAGGACGTCAAGTGGAGCGACGGGACACCGTTCACCGCCCGTGACGTCGTGTTCACGTACAACCTCTACGCCAACGCCAAGAGCGGCAGCGGCTACGCCGGCAAGTTCGCCACCGTCAACGGCGCCGCGGCGCTCAAGTCCGGCGCCGCGACCAGCGTGGCCGGCTTCCAGGCCCCGGACGACAACACCTTCGTCATCAAGCTCGACCAGCCCAACGTCGCGTTCCTCGACGAGCTCGTCCAGCCGATCATGTTCATCCTGCCGGAGCACATCGTCGGCAAGTTCCCGATCGAGGGGCTGACCGACAACCCGTTCTTCCGCAACCCGACGGTCGGCCTCGGCCCCTACGTCTTCTCCCGCTGGGTCACGGCGGACCAGGTCGAGTTCAAGGCCAATCCGCAGTACCGCAAGAAGCTCGGCCTGGACCGCGTCTTCGCGCAGTACCTCACCACCGACGCGGCCATGGCCCAGATGCAGACCGGCAAGCTCGACTACGCCCAGGTCGCGGCGCCCGACGCGAAGCGGATCGAGGGCCTCAAGGGCGTCACGGTGCAGCGCGCCGAGGGCCCGGGCATCTTCGCCCTGCACACCGCGCACGACTCCGGCAAGCTCGCCAACCCGCTGGTCCGCCAGGCGATCATGTACGCGATCGACCGCGACGCGCTGGTCAAGCAGGTCCTCAACGGCGAGGGCACGGTCGTCGACACGCTGGTGCACGGCCCGGCGTGGGCGGTGCCGAGCGGCCTGACCCACTACGGCTACGACCCGGCAAAGGCCAAGCAGCTGCTGGCCCAGGCCGGCTGGAACGCCGGGACCGAGGTGCGCATCGAGCTCACGCCCGGCCAGCGCGACCGCGACACGGCCGCCACCATCATCGCCGCACAGCTCAAAGAGGTCGGGATCAACGCCAAGGTGCAGAACTACCAGGCGGCGGACCTGTCCAAGGCGATCGGCAAGCGCGACTTCGACCTGCTCATCTCGTCCTACGGCCTGTTCACCATCGACCCGGCGTCGATGAACGCCCGGCTGTCGTGCGCCGCGGTCGGCGGTACCAACATCTCCGCCTACTGCAACAAGCAGCTCGACGAGCTGCTGGCCAAGGGCATCGCGACCCGGGACCAGAACCAGCGGCAGCAGATCTACGCCGACGCCCAGAAGATCGTCAACGAGCAGATGCCGATCCTCACGATGTACGTGCCGAACACGATCGCGGCGACCAGCGACCGGCTCAAGGGCTTCAAGCTCAACCCGTCGGTGGTGGACGCGTTCTGGAACGCCGCGGACTGGTCGGTGAGCTGACCCGGTCCCTGGACTGGCCGCCGAACTGCGGCTGCACGACGTGCGGGTCCTCGTCCTGGAGCAGGAAA
>NZ_JBEXCY010000026.1:0-92335 GCF_040605515.1 Dactylosporangium sp. NPDC005572
CCGCAGCCCCGGTGGGTAGCCCGCCGCGCGGGCGGCGGCCATCCGGTCCGGCGGGCCGACGACGTTCGGGCCGGGCCACCAGTGCCAGCCGAGCCGGTTGTGCGCCGCGGCGACGCGGCGGCCGAGCTCCATGATCGGCAGGGCGCGGTACGGCGCGGCGCCGTTCACCGGGAACGCCGGGTCGCCCGGCTCGGCGGCCGCGCCGAAGTCCCGGTCGAGCCGCTCGTAGTACGGCGCGAGGTCGTCCCAGCCGATGGGCCAGTCCTCGGCGACCCCGTCGAACGAGCGGACCCGGAAGTCGCTGGGCAGGTACCGCTCCCATTGGGCGCCCCAGAGCACGGTGCCGCCGCCGACGCCGTTCCAGGTGAGCACGTCCAGGTCGGAGTCGCGGTCGTCGATCGGGTGGTCGCCGGGGCCGCGGCGGCGGTTCGGGCTGAAATGCGCAGGGCCGCGGCCGGCCAGCTCCCACCGGCTGTCGGTGGCGGCCACCAGCGGACCGGGCCACCCGCCCTGCTCCAGGCAGACCACGCGCACGCCCGCCGCGGCGAGCCGGTCTGCGACGACCGCGCCGACGGGGCCGGCCCCGACGATGACGACGTCGGCGGAGCGCGGGTCTTCGACCGCTTGCCGGGTGCTCAGGCCGCTCGCCTCCTAGGTACGGTTCGGTCTCCTGAACGCATGTACTGTATCCATACTACATGACTTTGTATCCACTGTACCCCCATAGTGGATGCGCGACACCCCCGGCTCCCCCGAGGAAGGCTGACCCGTTGACCCTGTTCCATGCCGCCCTGCTGCTCGTCGCCGGCCTGGCCGGCGGGATCGTCAACGCCATCGCCGGCGGCGGCTCGCTGATCACCTTCCCGGTGCTGCTCGGCATCGGCCTGCCGCCGGTGTCGGCGAACGTCAGCAACGCGCTGTCCGTCGCGCCCGGCTACGGCGCGAGCGTCGTCGGCAGCCGCGCCGACCTGTCCGGCCAGGGCCGGCGGATCCGCCAGGTCCTGCCCACGGTGGTCGCGGGCGCACTGTGCGGCAGCGCGCTGCTGCTGTCCACGCCGCGCGCGGTGTTCGACGTCGTCGTGCCGTTCCTGGTGCTCGGCGCGACCGCGACGCTGGCGTTCCAGACGAGGCTGCGCGGGCTCGCCGGGCAGCCCCGGGACCACTCCCCGCGCCGGGCCGCCGTGCTGCTGCAGCTGGCCGTCTTCGTCTGCGGCCTGTACGGCGGCTACTTCAACGCCGCGCTCGGCGTGCTGCTCATCGCCGGACTGGCCCTCGTCCTCGACGACTCACTGCGCCGGATCAGCGCGCTGAAGAACGTGCTCTCGGCCACGGTCGGCGGCGTGACCGTGCTGGTCTACGCCGTGTTCGGGCCGGTCAACTGGGCCGCGGTGGCCATGCTCGTGCCGGCGACCGTGGTCGGCGGCTTCGTCGGCGCCCGGCTCGCCCAGCGGCTGCCGCCCCGCGTCCTGCGCGCGGTCATCATCACCGTCGGCGCGGGCGTCGGCGGCGTACTGCTGATCCGGGCGTTCTGACCGCGCGTCGGGGGTCGTCAGGACGCACCCCTCTCGCTAAGGTGGATCCATTTCCGCTAGGTATGGATACAACTAGGGAGAGCGTGTGGCCAGTGCGGAGCAGCGGGTTCGAGAACTCGGCCTCACCATCCCCGACTACTCGGATCCCCCGTACGGGCTGCGTTACGGCCCGCTGAAACCGTTCCACCGCATCGGCGACCTGCTCGAACTCAGCGGGCTCACCCCGGAGAACCGGGCCGGCGAGCGACTGCATCCCGGGGTGATCGGGGTCGATGTCACGATCGGGCAGGGCTACGACGCGGCGCGGCTGACCGCGATCCACGCGCTGGGGATGATCCGCTACGCGATCGGCTCGCTCGACAACGTGGTGAGCCTGTCCCGGGCGCTCTGCTTCATGACCTGCCCGCCCGGGTTCGCGCGGTTGCACGAGGTCTCCAACGGCGCGAGCGACCTCTTCGTCGAGGTGTTCGGCGACGAGATCGGCAGCCTGGGCCGGGCGTCGATCGGCGCGACAGCCCTGTCCCGGAACAACTGCTTCGAACTCTGGCTCAGCCTGGAGTGCGCGCCAGAGCCGGCGGCGTCATGACGCCGCCGCGCGACATCACCCGCACCGTGCCCTTCTGGCTCATCTTTGCCGCCTCGACCCTGAGCGCGATGACCAACTCCGCCAGTACGCCGATCATCCCCGACTACGTGCAACGCGTCATGGGCGGCGACGCGACGCTGTCCGGTCTGGTGATCTCGCTCGGGGCGGTCGCCTCGATGGTCGCGATGCCGGTGGCCGGGATGCTCGGAGACCAGCACGGATACCGGGTGGTGGCGCTGGCCGGCGGTGTGACGGCGACCTTCGGGATGCTCCTGCTGGCGGCCGTGCCGTCCCTGTGGGGAGCCGGACCGGCCCGCCTGCTGTTCGGCATCGGCAACGCCGCCGCGATGACCCTCGTCATGGCCTGGCTGGTGGCGACGGCACCCGCCGCGCACCGCGGCAAGGCGCTGAGCATCTTCGGTCTGAGCGTGTGGATCGGGCTCGCCGTCGGCCCGCAGGTCGGCGTGGCCGTCAACCAGGCGCTCGGATTCAGCGCCGTGTTCCTGCTGTGCGCCGCCCTTGAGCTGGTCACCGCCGTCATCATCGCCTGTCTGCCGCGACCCGCGCGGCCGGCGGCGCCCGTGCCGACGGTCCGGCGCATCCATAGCGCCGCCGCGCTCTGGCACTCCTTCCGCGCGGTCTGGGTGCCCGGCGTCGTCGCCGCCGCGGCCTGGTGCGGTGAGGGGCTCATGCTCAGCTTCCTCATCGTGCACCTGGCGGCTCAGGGCGTGCCGGCGGGCGGCCCCACCGGTGCGGCATCCGTCTTCGCGGTCTTCTCCGTCAGCGTGATCGGTGCGCGCATCGCGCTGGCAAACCTGCCCGACCGGATCGGCCCCGTACGCGCGACCGCGATCTCGCTGGCGGCGCTCGCGGCCGGCCTGGCCGCCCTCGGCCTCGCCCCCAACTTCTGGGTCGCCGCGGCGGCGCAGATCCTGATCGGCATCGGCTTCTCCCCGCTGTACCCGTCGTTGACGATGCTCGCCGCACGCGGCCTGCCCAGCGGCATCCGAGCGCTGGGGCTCGGCATGTTCGCCAGCTTCAACAGCCTCGGGCTTGCCGGCGGCGCGCTCATCGGCGGGCTCGTCATCGCCGCCGCCTCGACGGTCTGGGCCTTCGTTCTCGTCGCCGGACTGCAACTGGCGGCGCTGGCCACCGTCACGATCTTCGCCCGCGACGACGAGCCCGCCGCGCTTGCTGAACAAGGTCGCTGACGCCGCGAGCTACGCGCGCGCGGCCCGACGTGGCACCGCTGGCGGTTCTTGCCGGCGGGGCATCGTTCGGCCCGAGAGGTCAATCAGTGTGCGGTTCTGGACCTGACACCAACGGCAGGCTGACTTGAACGACAAACGTATCGATGGTCATGCCAGCCGTGAACCGGCCGCCGGCTGACTCGGCGCGTTCCCGCATGCCGATCATGCCGTGGCCCGTGCCCGGACCCTGCACGCCCGGCTGGGCCCGATTGGCGAGCGTCATGTCAAGGGTGTCGCCGTCGTACGTGAGGTCCAGGTCCACGACTCCCCCGCCACCGTGCTTGCGAGCGTTGGTCAGTGCCTCCTGCACGATCCGGTAGGCGGCGAGGTCGGCGGTGCCGGTGAGCGGTCGCGGGGTGCCGGCGCGGGTCACGCGGACTTCGAGCCCGGCCTGGCGGAACCCGTCCAGCAACGCGTCGAGTCCGGCGAAGGTGGGAGCGGGTTGCCGGTCGTCCGGCTCGTCGTCGGCACGCAGCAGGCCGACCGTCGCCCGCAGCTCGTCCAGGGCTGCCCGGCTGGTGTCCTTGATGCCGGCGAGGGCCTGGTATGCGCGGTCCGGGTCGGTGCGCAGCAGGTGGTGCGCGACGCCCGCCTGTGCGTTGACCAGCGTGATGTGGTGGGCGACGACGTCGTGCAGGTCGCGGGCGATACGGACGCGCTCCTCGCGAACCTGCCGCCGGGCCTCCGTTTCACGGTCTCGTTCGGCCTCGGCCGCCCGCCGGCGTTCCTGAGCCAGGAGCTTGCGCTGGTTGCGCACCGAGTCGCCGATCGCGACCGCGGCCGCGATGTAGTTCAGCGGCAGCACGTTGTGGATGTCGAAGAAATGCTCCGGAAGCCACCACATGGAACTGCCGGTGAGCAGCAGCACGGCGACGGCACCGTAAGCTGCCGCGGTACGCCTTCCGGCTTGCAGCGCGAGGGTGTACAACGCCACCATGGTCGGCACATCCGCCAGCACAAGGTGCGGCGGAAACGCCGGCAGGGCCACCCCGCACAGCACCGTGACGACCACGACCGCGCGAGGATGGCGCTGCCGCGCCAGCAGCGCCCCAGCCCCAACCAGCACGAGCACGAGCTGGGGAATCGTCGGCTTGAACAATCCAGGGCCGTGGCCGTAGGCGATCTCCGCCATACCGATCAGCACGACCACCAGCGAGAGCCCGACGGCCCGCAACCCGCGCAAGATCAGCTCCGCCCCGGTGTGACAAGACCCGTCTCATAGGCGAACACCACGAGCTGGGCGCGGTCGCGCGCGCCGATCTTCATCATGGCGCGGTTGACGTGTGTCTTGGCGGTCGCGGCGCTGATCGACAGCCGCCGGCCGATCTCGTCGTTCGACAGCCCCGTGCCCGCCAGCGCGACGATCTCCCGCTCCCGGGTGGTGAGCTCGTCCAAGCGGGCGTCGGCAGTGACGGTGGCCTGGTCAGGGACTGCGAGGAACCGGCCGATCAGCGCGGTCGTCGCGGCCGGTGACAGCAACGACTCACCCGCGGCGACGGTGCGGATCGCCTGCAGTAGGTCGGCCGGGTCGACCCCCTTGCCGAGAAAGCCGCTGGCCCCGGCGCGCAGTGCGGCCAGGACGTGCTCGTCGGTCTCGAACGTGGTGAGGATGAGTACCCGGGTGCCACTCAGGCTCTGCGCCCCGGCAATCCGACCGGTGGCGGCAATACCGTCGCTGCCGGGCATCCGGATGTCCATCAGGACCACGTCCGGGCCGGCCTGCAACGCCTTCGCGACGGCCTCGTCGCCGGTCGAGGCCTCGGCGACGACCTCGATGTCCGGGGCGGCGTCCAGCAGCAGCCGGAAGGTGGCCCGTAGCAGCGCCTGGTCGTCGGCGAGGAGGACGCGGATCGTCACGGGCAATGCCTTTCCTGGTCATACGGTCGGTTCCATCATCCGCCGACGGCAGGGTGCCCGGACACTGGCACGCCCGGGCACCCTGCACTGGACTCATCCGACCACGGCCGGCACCCGCTCCGGTGCCGGCTGCGCCTCCGGGGTTCCCTCGACCGCCACACGCGGCGTGATCTTCTGCGCCCAGCCCGGATACCACCAGTTGCGCCGGCCGAGGACAGTCATCAGCGCCGGGATGAGGGTCATCCGCACGACGAAGGCGTCGATCAGCACGGCGACCGCCAGGCCGCCGCCGATGGCAGAGACGATCCGCTCCCCGCCGAACGCGAAGGAGGCGAACACACCGACCATGATCAGCGCAGCCGTGGCGATGACCCGGCCGGTCTCGGTGACGCCGACCCGCACGGCCCGACGGTTGTCGCCCGTGTGTGTCCACTCCTCATGAATCCGGCTGACCAGGAACACCTGGTAGTCCATCGACAGACCGAACACGATCCCGACGATCATCACCGGGACGATGTACATGACCGGCGCACCGGAGCCGACCTGCATCAGCTCACTGCCCCAGCCGAACTGGAACACGGCCGTGATGGCGCCAAGGCCGACGAGGATGCTCGTGATGTTGCTCAACGCCCCCACCAGCGGCACCAGGAAGCTGCGGAACGCCACCGCCAGCAGCAGGAACCCGAGAGTCGCGATGATGCCCAGGTACAGCGGAAGCCTGCCCAGCAGGGCGTCGGACAGGTCCTGACTCGATGCCGCCTTCCCCCCGACGTACGCACGCAGGCCCGTCCCGGCTTCCGCCGACGGGATGACCTCGCCACGCAGACGCTCGATGAGCTCCGCCGTGTCCGCAGCCTGCGCACTGCTCGCGGGGACGATCGTCACCATACCGACCGTGGCGTCCGCCGACGCGCTCACCGGAGTCACCGAGACGACACCCGGCACCGCGGCAAACCGACCAGCCAGCTCCGCGAACGCCCGCTTCGACGGGACGTCGGGGGTGCTCGCCGCGACGACGAGCGGGTTGTCGAAGCCCGCGCCGAACGCGGACGACGTCATCACCGAGTACTGGTGCGACCTCGACCCGGAAGGGTCGCTGCTCGCGTCGGCGTCGCCGACGCGCATCTGCAGGACCGGCGCCGCGAGCACCACAACCACCACCAGCGCAAGCGGAACCACCAGCCACGGCACCCGCTGGACGAGCCGGGCCCACCCGGCGGCAAGGCCCCCCGGCTGGTGGTGCTCGACGACACCCTCGGCCAGCTGCACACGCTGCCGCTTCGACAGCACCTTGACCCCCAGATTGCCCATCAACGCCGGCAGCAGCGTCAAGGCGGCCAGCACCGTGCACGCCACCGTCACCGCAGCGGCCTCGCCCATGCCGGTGAGCACCCCCATGCCGACGACCCGAATCCCGACCAGCGCTACGATGACCGTCAACCCGGCGAAGACGACCGCCCGGCCAGAGGTGTCGACCGCCCGGGCCACCGCATCCCCAACCGACTGACCGGCGAGCAGCCCCTTGCGCGTGCGGTTGACGATGAACAGTGCATAGTCGATGCCGACGGCCAGACCCATCATCGACGCCATCGTGATCGAAGTCGCGTCCAACGTGACGACGTGCGAACCGACCGCCACGAGCAGCAGCGACACGACCACACCAACGATCCCGGTGATGAGTGGCAGCCACGACGCCCACCACGACCGGAACATCAGCATCAGCAGCACCAGCGCCACGATCAGGCCGACAGCCTCACCGCCGTGGCTCGGCTGCGGCTGGTGATCGAACGCGGTACCGCCATAGGTCAGCTCGACCCCGCTGAGCTGCGCGTCGTCCAGGATCTTCGCGACGCCTTCGACATCTGCGTCGGACCGCAGGATCACCTGGGCGTACGCCGTGTTCGCCGACGCCGCCACCTGCCGTGCGCCGGCCTGGCTGTACGGACTCATCACGGAGACCACACCGGGCTGCTTCCCGACGTCGTCCAGCAGACCACCGATCTCCTGCTGCACCTGCGCCGACGTCACCGAACCAGCCGTCGCCCGCCACGCAACCTTGCCCGTGGTCGTCGCCTCACCGGCACCGCCGGACATCCGGTCGAGCAACGCATACGCCTTCGACGACTCGCTGTCGGGCATCTCGGCAGAGGTCTTGAACGCCGTTCCTCCGACGATCACCAAAGCGAGCAGGCCTGCCACCAGCAGCAGCCAGCCGGCGAACACTGTCTTGCGGTGCCTGACGCACCAGCGTGCCAGAGCAGACACGGAGCAGATCCCTTCGTCGCGACGGTGGAGCAGAACGCCTCCACTGTCGCCACCGGGCCCGTCCCCAGTCGTCGGCCAACCACGGTGACCGCACATACCGCGGTCGCCGCAGCCGGGTCCGGCATACCGCCGCTGCAGTACCTGGCGAAGCCGGGCCGCCCGCGGAGCGGGGCGTCCGATCAGCTCGGCGAGCGCGGACCCGGCGTCATCATGTGCCCCGCCGATGTCACCGTCCGGATTCCTGGTCGCTGTACTTCCGGACAAAGTGCGAAAATGGGTTACGTCATGTTACGAGGGCTGCTCGACGCGGGCCGGGTCGATAACGGCCTCCGCCCGTGGCACATGCTTCGCGGGAAGGGGGCAGCCGCCAAATGAGGGCGCGCATGGGCTCGCTGTTGTCCCGCCCGAAGCCGCCACCGCTCCGGCTCGGGTTCCTAGTCGCCGCAACGTTCGTTGCGGTGGAGACCCTCGTCCTGTTTCCCTTCCACAGCCTCGCCGGCAAAGGTGCCAACGGGGTGCTCTACCTGGTCGGCGTGCTGGTGGTTGCGGCCGTGTGGGGCGTCTGGCTGGGCGTGGCGACATCGCTGGTCAGTGCAGTGGTCTTCAACTACTTCCACGTCGCGCCGCTCGGCAGGCTGAACCCCTCCGCCGGCCGAGAGCTGCAGGACGTGGCCGTCTTCATCACGGCCGCTTTCCTGGTCAGCGCCCTGGCCGACGTCGGTCGCAAGCACGCCGTCCAGGAAGCCGAACGCCGCCTGGAGGCCGATCTCTCCGCCGAACTGGCCCGTCTCATGCTCGGTGCCAGCGACCTGCGCTCTGCTCTGGACGCGACGTCCAAGCGGATGGCGGCGGTGCTCGACCTGCCCGCCGCGGCCATCGAGCTCGACGCGGTCGCGGGTGACGAGCGCCGGACCGCGATCCCGTTGCGCGACGGCGCGACGGTTATCGGGACACTGCTGGTCCCAGCCGGCCTGCACCCGCACATGCTGGTTCGCCTTCGCGGGCGGGTCGCCCCCGCGCTGGAGTCGTTGCTGCGTGTTGCCTACGAACGGGAGACGATCACCAACTCGCTGAAGGCGAGCCGGGAAAGGGCCACCACGCTCGCTGCGGAGCAGGCCGCGTTGCGGCGGGTGGCGACGTTGGTGGCCCACGGGGCCGCACCGTCCCAGGTGTTCGACGTGGTGAGCGAGGAACTGGGTCGGGTCCTCGGTTCGTATCCCACGGCCCTGTACCGCTACGAGTCCGACGGCACGGCCACCCAGGTCGCGGGGCGCAACGTGCTGGTCATCGAACATACGCTTCCCGTGGAGGGCGACAGCCTCCTCGTCATGGTGCAGCGCGACGGCCGCGCAGCCCGGATGCACAGCTACGACAACGCCGTGGGTCCCAACGCGGAACTCGCCCGGCGCCAGGGCATCCGATCCGGGGTTGGCGTGCCGATCGTCGTCGAGGACCGCCTGTGGGGCGTCGCCGTCGTGGTGACCACCGAGCCGGAACCCCTACCGGCGAACGCCGAGGCGCGCATGGCCGGCTTCACCGAGCTCGTCGGGACTGCCATCGCCAACGCCGACAGCCATACCCAGCTCACCGCCTCCCGCGCCCGGATCGTCGCCGCCGGCGATGATGCCCGGCGCCGGATCGAACGCGACCTGCACGACGGCACGCAGCAGCGAATCATCGCGCTCAGCCTCAAGCTGCGCTTGATCGAGGCGTCGCTGCCCGCCGGGCTCGACCCCGTGCGGCGCGACCTGTCCCAGACGGTCGACGACGTCACGTGTGTCTTCGAAGAGCTGCGGGAGATTTCCCGGGGCATCCACCCGGCGATCCTGGCCAAGGGCGGGCTCGGCGCGGCGGTGAAGTCGCTCGCCCGGCACAGCGCGGTGCCGGTCGACCTCACGCTGGCCATCGATCGGCCGCTGCCCGAGCCGATCGAGGTGGGCATGTACTACGTCGTTTCCGAGGCGCTTGCGAACGCGGCCAAACACGCCCAGGCGACCCTGGTCCGCGTCGCCGTCGAGGCGGACGCGACGTCCCTGCGGATCTCGATCCGCGACGACGGCGTCGGCGGGGCCAACACCAGCCGGGGCTCCGGTCTGATCGGCCTCAAGGACCGCGTGGAGACGCTCAACGGCCGCATGGACGTCGCCAGCCCGCCTGGGCAGGGCACGGCACTGTTGGTTTGTATCCCGATCGACGGCCCGTGGACGGCGGCGGTCGAGGACCGCAACTGCCAGGGGCAACGGCGATCCGCGGCTCAACGTGACGCTTGACGCATCGACACCGTCGATGTACAGACCGTCTGGGTCAAGCGGCAGTGCGGCGAGTGCTATTCGCGCTCATCGCCGCGGACGCCGACCCGCCCGTCGGCCTCGCCTCGCGATCCGCGCCGGTCGGTGTCCCAGTTCGGCAGGAGCCGCCGCAGTTCCCGGTCGAGCGTGGCCTCGTCGGTGACCCGGGCGCGGAACGGCAGGCGGACGTCGTGATGTCCGTGCGCGGTCTCCGCCCGCAGCGTCAGCCCGTCGGTGTCGACGCCCACCGGCACCAACCGGGCGCCCGTGCCGGCCAGGTCGGGGTCGACCAGCGCGGCGAACCGGTGCACGGCGTCGCGGTGGTGGCGGATCAAGCGGGCCAGGTGCGCCGCTTCGACCGCGGCAAGCGGATCGGGACGCGCCGCCCGGTAGGCCGCGACGGGTACCTCGACTGCGGCCTCGTGCCGCTCGAGGTGGACGCTGCCGGGCTCGACCGTCCAGAGTGCCAGCGGCGGGAGGCCGAGCAGCGCCTGGACCGTGTCGTCGTCGCACGCGTCGAGAAACGCCGGGTCCAACCGGCCGACCTTGCCGGTCACCGTCACCCGCGCCCGCACCCGGGCACGCACCGGCACCGGCACCAGGTGGGTGACCTCGAGCCGGACGGCGCCGTCTGCTCCGCGGGCGGCGACGAGCAGGCCACCGAGCGGGGTCATCGCGTCGACGGCGACGACGATCGTGCCGTCGGGGAGCACGGCGTGCGCGTCGATCAGGTCGGTGGCCGCGCCGGCCACGTTCAGCCGCAACGACGTGCAGGTCGCTAGGGCGGAGCGGACCCCGACCGCGTCGGCTGACGGCCGGTCGCCGGCAACCGCCGACAACGGTTCGGCTGCGGATGCCACGCCAGACCTCCTTGCTCCGCGATCGAGTTCGAGCAAGCCTACCCCATGAAGTAAGGCTTACCTTAGTCGAGCCCGAGTGCGGTGCAAGGAGGACGTTGACCTGCCGTTTCGGCAGGTCGGCTGGTAGATCAGGCGGGCTGGTAGGTCAGGCAGTCGCTGACGGTGGCACCCGGGCCGACCTGGACGGACGGCGCAGTGCAGGCCAGGTTGGTGTTGTGGGCGCAGTCGGTGCGGGCGCACGCGCCGACACTGCCGGTGACCTCCGACATGCCCCCGCGCACCGACGACTCGACGAACGTCGCGCAGGACGCAGCCTTGCCGGCCGCCGCGACGGTCACGGCCGGGGCGTGACAGCCACCGTCGTTGAAGCTGCACGTGACGGCCGCGCATTCGCGCACGGCAGGCATCTGCAATAGGGTCTTCATGACTCCTCCGCTCATTGTTCTCCGCCTGATCGACGATATCGCGACCACGCCCAAGAATAGTCCGGAACTCGCCCGACGGCGCGTTTCCCCGGTGCGCGCAGGATGGTTTGTGGTGGCATCGCACCAGCTCAGATGAGTGAACGAAGTCGCGAAAATTGCTCGTGGATTAGACGTTGATCATCGGAACCAAGGTAAGGCTACGCTTTGTTTCTTGCCCTGCGGAAAGGAAGGCCACCCTTCGTTATCAGGTCGGTTCCCACGCGTCCGCCGCCGAAGCTGAGCGCGCTGTACACCCCTCGGCTCATCCTCCACCACGGCCGGCGGTGACGGCGGCAAGTCGGCTTCACCCGCTCCTCGCCATCACCCGCCGCACGTCACAGGTAGTCGCCGGGCCAGTGGAACGCCCCGGGGACGGCGGTCATCGCGGCGATCAGCTCCGGGGCGGCGTGCAGGGGCCGGAGCATCCCGGTGGTGTCGGTCTCGGTCACCGGGTCGCGCAGCAGCCAGGGCAGCGCCGCGTCGATCGCCGGGTCGGCGGGCAGCCGGGCCGTGCAGCGCCGCACGCCCGCCGCGCGGGCGTCCTCGGCGACGGCGGCGAACAGGGCGCACAGGGCGGCCTCCCGGCCCGGCCGGCACGCGGCCTCCAGGACCCGGACCTCGCCGGCCGTGCGGCGCAGCACAACGTACCCGCCGAGCCGGCCGCGGCGGTGGGCGACGAGCAGCTCGGCCGGCGGTGCGTACCAGACCGGCACCCGCCGGTTCCAGTCGTCGGCGGTCCGGACCGTGGTGAGCGGGCGGTGGGCGTTGAACGCCCGGTGGGCGGCGGCGAGCCCGCGCCACTCGGTGAGCGAGCCGGGACCGATCGTCCAGCCGGAGAACGCCGGAGCCGCCCCGGCGGCACCACCGGCGGCACCACCGGCCATGGCCGGTGCGCCGGAAGGATAGCGCAGCGTGAACGGTTCGAAGCCGCTGCCGCGGTAGACGTCCGGGGTACCGGTGAACAGCAGCGACCAGGCACAGCCGTCCGCCGCCATCGCGGCCAGGGCCAGGTCGAGCAGGCGGCGGGCGTGGCCGCGGCCGCGGGCCGTGGGGAGGGTCGCCACGTTCGCGATCCCGCCGACCAGGTGCGCGCCGCCGTCGGCGGCGCGCAGCCGACGGGGAATGTAGTAGACGGCGGCCAGGACCGTCGCCGCGTCGACCGCGACGAACGTGCGGGGGAAGCGCCCCGGGTCGCCGGCCCACAGCGGGAAGACGTCCGTGCCGGGGAAGGCCGTCGACCACAGGGCGCGCAGCGACGGCTCGTCGGCGGGGATGGCCGGGCGGTGCACGGTCAGCCCATGCGGGCGAGCAGCTGCCGGGTCACCGCGTGGGCGAGCGGCTGCCCCGCCGCGTACCGGGCGATCTCGTCCACCACGATCGCGCCCTGACGGCGCCTCCCCTGCACCGTGCCGGCGGCCTGGTGCGGGGTGAGCAGCACGTTCGGCAGCGCGCGCAGCGGGTGCCCGGCGGGCAGCGGCTCGTCGTCGAAGACGTCCAGGGCCGCGTCGATGCGGCCGGTGGACAGCTCGGCGACCAGCGCCGCCTCGTCGACCAGCCAGGAGCGGGCCGTGTTCACCAGGCCGGCGCCGTCGGGCAGCAGCGCCAGCTCGCGGGCGCCGAGCAGGTGCCGGGTCTCCGGCAGGACCGGCGCGTGCAGCGCGACGATCCGGCTGCCGGCGAGCAGCTCGTCGAGCCCGGCCAGCCGCACACCGAGCGCGGCCGCCTCGGGCGCGGAGAGGGTCGGGTCGGCCAGCGTCACCTCGGCGCCCAGGGCGCGCACCAGCGAGACGTAGGCGCGGCCGGTGCGCGACGCGCCGACGACACCGACCGGGCAGCCGAGGATCTCGTAGCGCGGCGGCGCCTGCTCGGCGGCGTCCCATGCGGCGCCGGCGTGCAGGGCGTGGTCGAAGCGGGGCAGCCGGTGCAGCAGCGCCAGCGAGAAGGCCAGCGCGACCTCCGCGACCGACCGGGCCATGCCCTGCCCCGCCTGGGTGACGGCGATGCCCCGCTCGAACACCCCGTCGGTGACGAACGGCTTGACCGACGCGCCGGTGTGGGCGACCAGCCGCAGCCGCGGGGCCAGGTCGAGCAGGCCGGCGTCGAGCCGCGGGAAGCCCCACGCGATGACGAGGACCTCGGCGCGGGGCAGCCACTGCGCCGCCGCGGCGTGGTCGTCCACCAGGACGCAGTCGGCGACCTCGGCCAGCCGGGCGCCGACCTCGGCCGGGAAGAACTGGGCGCGCAGGGCGGGCGGCACCGACACCACGGTCACCGGCCGGCGCGGCGCGTCACCGGAGCCAGGCATCGCGGTGCTCCTCGACGAAGTCGTCGTCGGTCAGCCACGGGTAGGCGGCCGCGACCCGGGTCAGCTCCCCGGCCTGGCCGGGCGAGAGTCCCTCGTCCGGGTCGAGGCACCACACGCCGGCGAGCAGCCCCTGCCGGCGCAGCACCTCGTGGACGCCGGCGATGCAGCCGCGGAACGCGTTGGCGGCGTCGAACACGGCGGCGTTGGCGTCGGTGACCGCCGCCGCGCGGTCGGTCAGCTCGGCGAGGGCGGCGGCGTCGCCGGCGCGGGCCGCGCGGACCCGGTCGAACATGGCCACCGCGGCGCGGGTCCAGACGGCCCACTGGCCGAGCAGGCCGCCGGCGAAGCGCCGCCCGGCGAACCGGCCGAGCAGGTCGCCGAGGATGTGGTCGTCGTTGCCGGTGTAGAGGGCGACCTCGGCACCGCGGTCGGCCGCGGCGATGCCGCGGACCGCTTCCAGGGTGCGGTACCGGTCGAACGGCGCGAGCTTCACGGCCACCACCGCCGGCAGGTCGGCGAAGGCCCGCCAGAACGCCGTGGACAGGCGCGGGCCGCCGATCGCGGGCTGGAGGTAGAAGCCGACCACCGGCAGTACCGTGCCGACCGCCCGGGCCCGGTCCAGCAGGGCGGCCTCGTCGGCGCCCGGCACGACCGGCGACAGCAGCACGGCGTCGTAGCCCAGCCCGGCGGCCAGCTCGGCCTCGGCGACCGCCTGCGCGGTGTCGCCGCACGCCCCGGCGATCTTCACCACCGGCCGGCCGGCCTCGGCGTCGACGACCTCGGCGGCCAGGGCCAGCACCGGTGCGAGCAGCCCGGCCGGCCGGATCTCGAACTGGGTGGTGTGCACGCCGACGGCGACGCCGCCCGCGCCCGCGGCCAGGTAGTAGCGGGTGAGCGCGCGCTGCCGCCGCTCGTCGAGGGTCCGGTCGGCGGTGAGGGCGAGGGGGTGCGCCGGGATGACGGTGCCCGACCGGAGCAGATCAAGGCCCTCCTGGGACACGGTCAGAACCTCCCGTCGCGGACGGCGAACTTGGTCGGCTTGCCCGAGGTGGGCAGGCCGGCGGCGAGCCAGTCCGCCTGCCAGTCGACGAGGGTGCCGAGCGGCACGTCCGGGTAGCCGAACAATGCGTGGCAGCGGGTGGCGTCGTTGAGCAGCGCGGCGGGGGCCTCGGCACCGGTGATGGTCACCGGCCGGTCCAGCCGTTCGCCGAACCGGGCGGCGAGGCGGCGCACCGGGGCGGTCTCCGGGCCGGTCAGGTTGAGGGTGAACACGCCGGTGCTGGCGTGGCGCAGGGAGCGCAGGGCGACCTCGTTGGCGTAACCCTGCCAGACCACGTTGACATGGCCGGTGGTGACGTCGATCGGCGTGCCGGCGAGGACGGCCTGGCCGATGTCGGCGAGCACCCCGTAGCGAAGGTCGACCGCGTAGTTGAGCCGGAGGACCGTCACCGGGGTGCCCCTCGTGGCGGCCGCGTGGGCGAACACCTGCTCCCGGCCGAGGCAGCTCATCGCGTAGTCGCCGACCGGGCCGGTCGGGTCGGGCTCGGCGCAGCCGCCGGAGGCGACCGGCACGAGCGGGTAGACGTTGCCGGTGGAGAACGCGGCGATCCGGGCGCCGGCGTAGCGACGGGCGACGGCGGCGGGCAGCACCGCGTTGACGACCCAGGCCAGGTAGGGAGCGGCCGAGGTGCCGAACTTCGCGCCGACCATGAACACCACGTCGGTCGCGTCGGGCAGCTCCCGCAGGTCGCGGTCGCCGAGCAGATCGAACGGCACCGGTTCGACGCCATCGGCGGCCAGCGCCGCGGCGGCCTTCTCGTCGGACCAGCGCGACACGGCGTACACCCGGTCGCCGGTGCGCCCAGCGGCGTCGAGGCCGCGGCGGGCCAGCCGGCACAGCGACGGGCCCATCTTGCCGCCCGCGCCGAGGACGACGAGGTCGCCGGCGCCCCCGGCGAGGTCGGCGACGAGCGCCGGCGACGGCCGGGCGAGCCGGTCCTCCAGTTCGGATTCGCTGCTGAACACGGGTCTCATCCTTTGATTCCGGACATCGTGACGCCCTCGGTGAAGTACCGCTGGCCGACGAGGTAGGCGGCGAAGATGGGCACGAACGCGATCACCGAGCCGGCGAGCATGACGTTGAGCGGCACCTGCTCCTGCTGGAGCGAGGCGATGCCGACGGTGAGCGTGCGCATGTCCCCGCTCTGCCCGATGATCAGCGGCCAGAGCAGGTCGTTCCAGTGCCACAGGAAGACGAACACGCCCAGTGTGGCGAGGATCGGCTTGCACAGCGGCAGCACGATCCGGGTGAACATCCGCCACTCCGACGCGCCGTCGATGCGGGCCGCCTCGAACAGCTCGTCGGGCAGGCCCTGGATGAACTGGCGCATCAGGAACACGGCCTGGGCGTTGGCGAGGGTGGGCAGGATCAGGCCCCAGTACGTGTCGACGCCGCCGGCCTTCGCGATGAGGATGAACGTCGGGATGAGCGTCACGTGGTACGGCACCATCACCATCGCCAGGAAGGACCAGAACATCGTCTCCCGGCCGGGGAAGCGCTTCTTCGCGAACGCGTAGCCGGCCATCGCGGCGAGCAGCAGCACCAGCACGACGCTGACGACCGAGTAGATCGCGGTGTTCAGCAACCAGCGCAGGATGCTCTGGGCCTCCAGGACCTTGCCGTAGGCGCCGGTGTCGATCGGCCACGGCAGCAGGCTGCCCGGGAACTCGACGGCCGCCGCCGGTTTGAGGCTCAGGACCACCATCGCGTAGAAGGGGAACAGCGTGACGACGCTCGCCACGGCCAGCAGGACGGTGCGCAGCACCCTGCCGGCCGGGCCGGGTTGCAGGGCGCGGTAGGCGCGGGGCCGGCGGGTCTGCCGGCCGGGCTGCCGGCGGGGCTGTCGGCGGGTCCCAGTCGTGACGGTCACTTGTCCCTCCCGAGGGCCAGCCGCTGGATCAGCGCGACGAAGAGCGTGAGCACGAACAGCGCGACGCCGATGGCGCTCGCGTAGCCGAGGTCGAAGTACTTGAAGCCCTGGTCGTACAGGGCCATGACGAGCGTGTAGCTGGCCCGGGCCGGGCCGCCACCGGTCATCGCGTAGACGAGGTCGAAGACCTGGAACGAGGCCGTCGTCTCGATCACCAGCAGGAAGAACAGCACCGGCCGCAGCTGCGGCAGGACGATCCAGCGGAACCGCTGCCACGGCCCGGCCCCGTCGGTGAGCGCCGCCTCCTCCTGCTCGCGCGGCAGGTCCTGCAGGCGGGCCAGGACGATGAGCATGCCGTAGCCGAAGTGCGACCAGACGCCGACGAGGGCGAGCGCCGGCAGGACCAGCGTGGTGGAGGCGAGCCACGAGTCGTCGGGCAGCCCGAACCAGCCGAGGATCCGCGACCAGGGGCCGTCGCTGGAGAAGACCCACGCGAAGATCGTGGCCACGAGCACGAGGCTGGTGACGACCGGCAGGAAGAACACCGAGCGGAAGAAGCCGACGCCGCGGAAGCCGCGCCGGACCAGCAGCGCCAGCCCGACCGAGACGGCGACGGTCAGCGGCACGTACAGCAGGGTGTAGACGACCGTGACCCGCAGCGCCTGCCAGAAGACCGGGTCCTCGGCGAGGCGGCGGGCGTTGTCCAGCCCGGTCCACTCGGCGTCGGCGCCGATGGTGTAGTCCATGAACCCGAGCACCAGCCCCGCGATCGCCGGGCCGAACCGGAACACGAGGAACAGCAGGAACGCGGGAAGGACGAAGAGCAGGCCCCACCGGGCCTCGCGCCGGGCCATCACCCGCCGGGTCCGCCGCGCCGGCACCTGTGCTGTTTCGGCCATCCGCCGTCCTTTCGGTGAACAAGGGAGCCGGCCCGCCGCGAGGGTGCCGCGGCGGGCCGGACCGGAGGGTCAGAGCAGCGCGTTGGCGGCCTTGGCCGCGTCGGCGAGCGCCTGCTCGGGGGTCTTCTTGCCGATCAGCGCCGCCTGGATCTCGGGCGCGAGCACGCCCATCACCTCGCGGCTCTTCTCGTTCAGCGCGCCGACCGTGGTGCTGGCGAGGGTCTTCTCCATCGCGCTGTTGATCGGGTCCGACGCGTAGAGCGTGCCGGCCGACTTCTTCGCCGGGAAGTAGCCGCTCTTCGTCTCGTAGGCCGAGGTGACCGACGGCTGGCTGGCGAACGTGATCCACTCGCCGGCGGCCTTCTTCGCCGAGCTGCCCTTGAGCATGGCGAGGCTGCCGACGGTGCCGTAGCCGACGCTCTTGGCGTCCTTCAACGGCGGGAAGATCTTGATGTTGTCCGCGCCCCAGAACGTCTTGACGTCCGCCGGCACGTGCTGCCAGGTGCAGGCGACCTTGTTCTTGGCGACGTTGGTCTGCTCGAAGGCCGGTATGCTGGTGAGCAGGTCCTTCTGCACGTAGCCGCCGTCGGCGAGCTGCTTGAGGAAGGTCAGGGCCTTGACGCCCTCGGGGCCGTCGAACGCGACCTTCTTGCCGTCCTTGCTGAACACGTCGCCGCCGGCCTGCCACAGCAGCGGGTAGAACGACTGGTTCAGGGTGGCGGCCGGGTCGGCGTAGTAGTTGGTGACGTCGAAGCCCTTGGCCTTGAACTGCGGGGCCAGGGCGAGCAGGTCGTCCCAGGTCTCCGGGTAGTCGGTGATGCCGGCCTCGGCGAACACCTTGGCGTTGCACATCAGCGGGTTGCTGCTGGTCAGGATCGGCGCGCCGAGCATCTTGCCGTCGAGGGTGACGGCGGCCTTGACGTTGTCGAGGTAGTCGGCCTTGGCGTCGGCCGGCAGGTAGTCGTCCAGCGGCTCGATCATCTTGTTGAACTTGCCGAGCTGGTCGGGGATCAGGTAGACGACGTCGGGGCCCTTGCCGCCGGCGATCGCGGTGGTCAGGGACTCCTCCCGCTTCGCCCACGGGAAGATCTCGACCTTCACGTCGATGTTCGGGTGGCTGGTCTTGAACGCGGTGACCTGCTCGTTCCAGAAGGCGGTGTGGGTCGCCTGGTCGGGGATGACCGGGTAGATCCACATCGTGACCGACGCCTTCTCGTCGGACCCGCCACCGCTGTCGCCGGACCCGCCGCCGCACGCGGCGAGCAGCCCGGCCACCAGCGCGGCGACCGCGACCGGCGCGAACCTGCGAACTCGCATCAATGTTTCCTCTCGTGAGTGATGGTTCACTGCGCGGGCACGGTCACGACCGTGCCGGTGTGCCGGGCCGCCTCGGCGGCGAAGACCGCGAGGTGACTGGCGAGCGACTGGTCCAGTCCGGACCGGATGTGGCCGCCGTCGCCGGTGGCGACGGCGCGGATGAAGGCGTCCATCAGCCCGCTGTCGCCGCCGCCGTGGTCGTCGGCGGCGGTGGACCCGCCGACCGGGCCGGTCTCCAGGACCTCGATCCGGTCGGTGCGGAAGTCGTGCACCCGGACCCGCTCGCCGTCGCCGGAGAGCATGCCGTGGGTGCCGAACAGCTGGGTCTGCCGGTGGGTCTGCTCGGTGAACGCGGTCATGGTGAACGTGGCGGTGAGGCCGCCGGTCAGCTCCATGGCCACGACCTGGTGGTCGACGACGTCGTTGTCGCCGCTGTACACGCAGCGCCCGTACGGCCCGGTCCGCAGCGCGTCGAGGAGCGCGGCCTCGTCGGTGCCGTCGGTGACGATGCTGACCGGCCACACCGCTCCCTGTTCGCGCAGCCGCGGCAGGTACAGCTTCGGCGCCGAGTACGGGCAGGCGGCCTCGACCGGGCAGTCGAGGCACCGCTCGGCGGCCCCGGCCGGGCGCTGCTCGGGCCGGAAGTGGCGCAGCCCGCCGAAGCTGGCGACCCGTTCGATGCGCCGGCCGGTGACGAAGCTCAGCCAGTCGAGGTCGTGGCTGGACTTCGCCAGCAGCACCGGCGCCGCCAGGTCCGCCCGCCGCCAGGGCCCCCGCACGTACGAGTGGGCGAAGTGCCACCAGCCGACCGGCTCCAGGTGCTGGACGCTCACGATCTCGCCGAGCACACCGCTGTCGACCACCTGCCGCACCAGGTCGGTGTAGGGGGTGTACCGCAGCACGTGGCAGACCGCGAACAGCACGCCCGTGGCGCGGACCGCGTCGACGATCTCGCGGCACTCCGCCTCGGTCGGCGCGAGCGGCTTCTCCACCAGCAAGTGGTGGCCGGCCCGCGCGAACGCGACGGCCGGCGCCACGTGCATCCGGTCCTGGGTCGCGATCATCACCGCGTCGGCCTCGACCCCGGCGCCGAGCAGCTCCTCCCAGCCCGTGAACTGGGCGGCGCCGGGGTGGTCGGCCACGACGAGGCCGCGCTGGTGCGGGCGCGGGTCGGCGACCGCGACCAGCCGCGCCCGCTGCGGGTTGTTAGCCACCCAGCGCGCGTACGTCTGGCCCCGGTTCCCGGCGCCCACCAGCGCCACCGTCACCTGCTGCTCCACGTCGTCCTCTCTCCTTACCGGTATGGGGTCAGACGCTGAGGTTGCCCGTGTCGCGGACCCGCGGCCCGGCCGGCGGCAGCGACCGGGCGACGCCCTCCTCGACGCACGCGGTGTGCAGCAGGGAGGAGCCGTCGCCGAAGCCCGCGTCGGTCAGCCGGAGCCGGCCACCGGTGAACAGGGCACCGACGGCCGAGTACCGGTTGCGGCCGGCCTCGACGGCGACGTGCGCGGTGTCGCCGTCGCCGGCGGTGCTCACGTAGCTGCCGAGGTCCCAGGTGACGGTGCCGGTCGCCGCGGCGCGGGACAGGAAGGCCTTGGCCGCGTTGGTACCGGCGAGCACCGCGCCACCGCCGACGCTGATGCGCTGGTCGGCCGCGCCGGCGAGCCGGATCCCGGTGTCGGTGAACGTGCCGCCGTCGACGCGGACGTCGGCCGCCTTGACGGCGATCGGTGCGGCCGTGGCGGCGCCGGTCAGCGTCGTGCCGGTCAGGTGCAGCCGGCCGGTGCCGTTGAACGCGTGCCCGTCGAGGCCGGTGATGCTCGTGCGCACCAGGTGCACCGGCGCGGTGACGCTGGCCTGCACCACCTCCGTGCCGGGGGTGGCGAGCCGGAACGCGCAGCCCTCGATGACGTTCGGCCGCCCGGAGCGGCTCGACTGCTGCGAGATGATCAGCGTGTCGTCGGCCGAGCAGCCGCGCAGCTGGACGCCGTCGGCGTTGACCCACAGCATGCCGGAGCCGGCGAGGCCGGCCTTGCGGATCACCTGGACGTCCTCGAGGGTCAGGTCGGTGACCTTCACCCGGGCCACGAACCACGAGCAGACGTGCTTGCGCACGGTGATCCGCTTGGCCGCCGAGCCCCACGCGGCGCCGGAGTTGGCGAACGTCATCAGCCCGGAGTTGCCGGTGTAGACCAGGTCGTGCTCGTACTGGCCGTGGGTGACGAACGGACCCTGGTCGTCGCCGTCGCCGTGGCAGTTGGTGACGTAGCCGTAGGCGGAGGCGGTCCAGTCGTTGAGGTGCCGGGCGTTGGAGGTGCGGCAGTCCTCGACGTGCCCGTAGAGGCAGTAGATCTGCTGGGTGAGGTAGCCGGCGCCGCCCCAGGTGACCGAGGTCGGGTTCTTCAGCGTGCACCGGGCGGTGTGGAAGTGGGTGCACCAGCGGCGCATGATGACCGGCCAGAACGAGCCGGTGGCGTCGACGTCGGCGACGTCGCAGTGCACCGCGTACTCGTAGGCGATCGGGTGCGAGCCGGTGTACTGGTCGGCGCCGTTGCCGGTGAAGACCAGGTTTCGCACGTGGACCCGGCTCACCGGTTCGACCCGCGTCCAGGTCAGCGTGCGGCCGGCGGCGAGCTCCCAGCCGTTCTTGTAGGCGATGCGGATGTGGGTGCCGTCGATGATCTGGGTGACCTGCACGAGCTTCTGCAGCTCGCGCTCCCAGGCGCCGGCGAGTTTGTTGACCTCGACCGCGTACCACTGGCCGACCGCGAACGCGGCGGAGTCGGCGACCTGGAACGAGTCCCAGCCTTCCAGCACCGCCTCAGTGAGGGTGTGCGTGTGGACCTGGTCGGTGACCGTGCCGCGGAAGAACAGCACCGCGGCGAACGGGTCGTCGCGGGCGGCGTCCTCGATCCCGTCGGTCGACATGGTGTGCCCGCCGAAGTCGAGCACCAGGTCGCTGCGGGTGAATCGGTGGCGCTTCACGAAGTGCAGGTCGGTGTGGGCCTCGATGCGGTGGATCGTGGGGTCGTTGACCATCGCGTCGAGCGCGGCGTCGGCCGGTGTCTTCGCGTCGAAGACGCCGAAGTGCCGGAACTCGACGACGCCGTCGTGGACCTGCAGCCAGCGACCCGGGCCGGGCCTGTCGGTGTGCGGGTCCAGCACGGTGCCGCCGTTGGCGGGCGCGCTGCTCGTCGCGTCCCAGCGCACCAGCCGAGCGCCGCCGTCGCCGGCGGCCAGGTGGCCGTCGACGTGGACGAGCTGGCCGTTCTCGAGGCGGCGGTACTGCAGGGCGAGCAGCGCGGGGACGGAGCCGACGTGGAAGACGGCGTCCCGCAGCGGGCTGAGCCGGTCGGCGTCGTCGCCGGGCGAGTGGGGGGTGGCGTGGGCCGCCGAGGCCGGGGAGAGCGCGAGGGCGCTGCCGGCGAGGGCCAGGCCGCCGAGCCCGGAGGCGCGCAGCAGGGCGCGGCGGGTCGTCGATTCGGAACGGTCCATCGGAAGGGTCTCCTGCCGGTCAGACGGTGAGGTTGTCGGTGGTGACGATCCGGGCGGAGTCGGCGGGCAGCTCGCGGCCGACCCCGTCCTCGACGCATCCGGTGTGCAGCAGCGTGGAGGTACCGCCGAAGCCCGCCTCGCTCAGGACGAGGCGGCCGCCGGCGAAGCGGGCGCCGACGGCCCGGTACCGGTTGACGCCGGTGTCGACGCGGACGTGCGCGGTGGCCGCGCCCGCGGCGGTGCTGCGGTAGTCGCCGAGCTCGATGCGGACCTGCCCGGTGCCGGCGGCCCGGGACAGCAGCGCGCCGCGGGCGTTGGTGCCGGTGACGGTCGCGCCGCCGCCGACGACCAGGCGCTGGTCCCGCACGGCGGACAGCTCGATGCCGGTGTCGGTCAGGGCTCCGCCGTGCACGACGACCTCGGCGGCGCCGATCTGCAGCGGCGCCGCGCCGGGCGAGCCGGTCAGTACGCAGTCGGTGAAGCGCACCGGGCCGGCGCCGCGCAGGATCGCGCCGTCCAGGCCGCGAAACGTGGTCCGGACGAAGTGCACCGGGTTGCTGACCGGGGTCTGGTGGATGACCGTGCCGGCGGGCTGGTCGAACTCGCAGTCGGCGATGATGTTGGGCCGCCGGGATCGGGCCGAGCGCTGCGCGATGCTCAGCGTCCGGGCCGAGCAGCCGCGCATCTGGATGCCGTCGGCGTTGACCTGGAGCGTGCCGGCCGGGTCGAACGTGGAGCGGGCGATGACCCGCACGTCCTCCAGGGTCAGGTCGGTGATCTTGGTGCCGGCGACGAACCAGGAGCAGACGTGCCGGCGGATCGTGATCCGCTTGGCGCTGATGCCCCACTGCCCGCCGCTGTTGGCGATGTCCATGAGGCCGGAGTTGCCGGTGAAGACAAGGTCGTGCTCGTACTGCCCGTGGGTGGTGAACGGGTTGCCGCCGGCGTCGTCGCCGTCGCCGTGGCAGTTCTCCACGGTGCAGTACGCCGAGGCGGTGAGGTCGTTGAGGTGCCGGGCGTTGGAGCTGCGGCAGTCGACGACGTGGCCGTAGAGGCAGTAGATCTGCTGCGTGAGGTAGCCGGCCCCGCCGTACATGACCGTCGGCGGGTTCTTCAGGGTGCAGTTCGCGGTGGTGAAGTGGGTGCACCAGCGGCGCATGATGACCGGCCACCAGGTGCCGGTGGCGTGGATGCCCTCGACGTCGCAGCGCACGGCGTACTCGTAGGCGACCGGGTGGGAGCCGCTGTACTCCCGGTCGTCCGGGCCGGATCCCGGGTACTCGCCGGTGAAGGCGACGAACCCGAGGAAGACCATGTTGCGCACGTGCGCCCGGCGGACCGGCTCGACCCGCTGCCAGGTGACCGTCCGCCCGGGGTCGAGCTGCCAGCCGTTGAGGTAGCCGACCCGGATGTGGGTGGCGTCGACGATCTGGGTGACCTGCACCATCTTCTGCAGCTCGCGCTCGTCGGCGCCGGTGAGCGGGTTGCTGGTCGCGGTCCACCACTGGCCCACCGCGAACTGCTTCGCGTCGGGCACCTGGAACACGTCGGACAGCTCCGGCACGGTCTCGGTGAGGGTGTGGACGACGGGCGCACCGGTCGGCGTGCCGCGGAAGTACAGCACCGCACCGAACGGGTTGTCGTGGGTGTTGCGCTCGATGCCGTCCGTGTGGACGGTGTGGCCGCCGAAGTCGAGCTCGATGTCGCTGCGGCCGAACGTGTGCCGCTTGACGAACCGCAGGTCGGTGTGGGCCTCGACACGCTGGATCGACGGGTCGCCGACCATGGCGTCGAGGGCGTCGTCGGCCGGCGTGTCGCGGCCGAAGACGCCGAACATCCGGAAGTCGCCGACGCCTGCGTGCACGACCAGCCAGCGGCCGACCGGGCGGCGGTAGGGATTGTGGACGGTGCCGCCGTTGCCGGCGGCCGTGCTGGCCGGGTCCCAGCGCAGCAGCGTGCCGCCGCCGTCTCCGGGAGTGTGGTAGCCGGCGACGCGGACCATGGTGCGGGCGGTCAGCAGGGCCGGGTGGACGGCGTTGAGGGCGGCGACCGTGTCCACCGCGAGGATCCGGTCCTCGGGCGTGACGTGGTCGGGTGGGGACGAGCCGGGTTGACCCATGGAAAAGCCTCAACCTTCGCGGTCCAGCCGTGCGGCGACGCCGCCGCACAGCGGTGCGGTTCTTTGGGGGTGAAGGTCGGGCAAACGCGCGAGGCGCGCAGGCGGCGGAGCTGCTGACCGGAAAACGTCCCGGCACCGGGGCTGCGGCGCGGCGGGAGTCAGCTAATTCGCCCGAGAGGCGTCACGACCTTGGCCGTGACGTTGGCGGGGACTTTAAACAGCCCGTGAACTCGGTGTCAAGCGTTGTCGCGGTGATCGGCGTGGCCGAGGCGGGCCGAGATCTCGTCGGCCGCCTGCCGCACCTGCCGGCCCACTTCCTGGTAGCGCCACGTGGGCAGACCGAGCTTGAGGCCGGTCACGCTGATCGCGCCGCAGCAGCCGCCGGTGTGGTCGCGCAGCGCGCTGCCGATGCAGAACACGCCGTCGGCGTCCTCCTCGTCGTCCAGGGCGTAGCCGGCCGTGCGGACCTCGTCCAGGTGCGCCTGGAGCGAGTCGAGGTCGGTGATCGTGTGGTCGGTGCGCTTCGGCAGCCCGACCCGGCCGATGAGCTCGGCGACCTGCGCGGGGCTCATCTCGGCCAGCAGCGCCTTGCCCAGGCCGGTGCAGTGCGGCAGCTCGCGGGTGCCCATCCGCAGGTCGAGCTGGATCCGCTCGCCGTTGCTGACCTGGTCGATGACGACCGCGTGGGCGCCCTCGGGCACAGCGAGCCGGGAGCTGAGCCCGGTCTGCACGGTCAGGGTGCTCAGCACGGGGCGGGCGATGTCGCGCAGCGAGAGCTGCTCCTGGGCCCGCACGCCGAGCCGGGCGAGGGCCATGCCGAGCCGGTAGCGCCGGTTCAGCCCCTCGCCGTCGGCCGCCGCCAGCCCGTGCTGGCCCAGCGTGTAGAGGGTGGCGAAGACGGTGCTCTTGGACAGGCCGCACGCCTGGGCCACCTCGGTGACGCTCAGCCCGCGACCGGGGGCGGCGGCGGAGAGCGCCTCCAGTACCTCGGCCGCGCGGCTGACGCTGCGGACGAGGTATCGGGCGTTGTCGGATTCGTCGGTGCTCATGGTCCTCATTTCGTGCTGCTGTTCGCCCAGGCCGAACAGCGTAACAAAGCTGTTCGAAAACCGCGCCCCCGTCGTGTTGACCCCGTCGATCAGGCGTGCTTAGGATGCTGAACACTGTTTGGCAGTACCGAACAGCGTTCTGAAAATCTTATGCGGCGGAAGACATCGCGGCGCCATGACCGGGCTGGGCCATGGCACCGCACCGATGAGGAGTTAGGTGTGAAGCCACGATCGGCCCCATCCGGCACCACGCTCGCCGAGCGCGCCCGCCAGGTCATTCCCGGCGGCGTCAACAGCGGGCAGCGCAGCATCCCCGGACTCACCGAGCTGGTGATCACCCGGGCCGCGGGTGCGCGTTTCTGGGACGCCGACGGCCGCGAGTACACCGACTATCACGCGGCCTTCGGGCCGCCCCTGCTCGGCCACAACGACCCCGACGTCAACGCCGCCGTCACCGAGGCCGGCAAGCGCCTCGACCTGTGCGGCGTGGCCGTCACCGACGGCGAGGTCCAGCTCGCCGAGACCCTCGCCGAGCTGGTGCCCAGCATCGAGCAGGTACTGCTGACCAGCACCGGCAGCGAGGCGACCTTCCACGCCCTGCGGGTCGCCCGCGCCGCCACCGGCCGGCGCCTCGTGGTGAAGTTCCAGGGCTGCTACCACGGCTGGCACGACGCGGTCAGCCTCAACGTCATCTCCACCCCGGACCGGGTCGGCGTCCAGGACCCGATCTCGACCGGCATCCTCCCCGAGGTCCTCGACGCCACCCTCGTCCTGCGCTTCAACGACGTGCCGGCGGTGCGCGCGGCCTTCGCCGAGCACGGCGAACAGATCGCCGCGGTCATCGTCGAGCCGGTGCCGCACAACGTCGGCTGCCTGCTGCCCGACCGGGAGTTCCTGCAGGCGCTGCGCGACGAGTGCACGCGCGCCGGCAGCGTCCTCGTCTTCGACGAGGTGATCACCGGCTTCCGGCACGACCTCGGCGGCTGGCAGCGCATCAGCGGGGTCACCCCCGACCTGACCACGCTCGGCAAGGCCCTCGGCAACGGCTACCCGATCGGCGCGCTGGGCGGCCGGGCCGACCTGATGGACCTGTTCAGCACCCGCCCCGGCGCGCCGGCGTTCTTCGCCGGCACCTACAACGGCCACCCGGCCATGGTCGCCGCCGCGCTCGCCACCCTCGGCAAGCTGCGCACCGAGCCGGTCCACAAGCACGTCTACCGGCTCGGCGAGCGGATCCGCACCGGCCTCGCCGAGGTCTTCGCCGACCTCGGCGTGCCCGCCGTGGTCACCGGCCACGGGTCGGTCTTTGTCAGCTACTTCATGGACGGGCCGGTTCCCCGGACGTACGACGACCTGTTGCGCAACGATGCGGGCATGTTCATCGGCTACCGGCGCCGGATGCCCGAGCACGGCGTCTTCGAGCTGCCGCTCAACCTCAAGCGCAACCACGTCTCCTACGCGCACACCGACGCCGACGTCGACCACCTCCTGGAGGCCACCCGCTCGGCGGTGCGCGACACGCTCGCCGCGGGCGGCGTCACCGAGCTGGCCGGCACCGCCACCATGGGTGGCGCCGTGGGGAACGGGTGAGCCGATGCTGACCGTCGACACCACCCGCCCGGTCGGGCCGGCCGGCCGGATCACCCGCGTCGAGACGCTCAGCCTCGGCACCGCCTGGCGCGACTTCTCCTACGTACGCGTACACACCGACGCCGGGCTCAGCGGCGTCGGCGAGATCACCCATCCGTACCGGGGACGCGAGACCTGCCAGCTCGCCGAGGCGATGGCCGCCCGCCACCTCATCGGCGCCGACCCGTTCGACGTCGAGGAGATCTGGCTGCGGCTGTACCAGGGCGACTTCCTGCGCGGCGGCGACATCGGCGGGATCGTGCTCTCCGGCGTCGACCAGGCGCTGTACGACCTGATGGGCAAGGCGCTCGGCGTCCCGGCCTACCGGCTCACCGGCGGGGCCTGCCGCAGCCGGGTCCGGGTCTACGCCAACGGCTGGTACACCGGCGAGCGGGAGCCCGCCGCCTTCGCCGAACGGGCCGTCGCCACCGTGGCCCGCGGCTACACCGCCCTCAAGTTCGACCCGTTCGGCGCCGGCCTCGGCGAGCTGTCCCGCACGGAGCTGCACAGGTCGGTGGCGATCGTCGCCGCGGTCCGCGAGGCGGTCGGCCCCGACGTGGAGCTGTTCGTCGAGGGACACGCCCGCTTCGCCATGCACACCGCCGTGCGGCTCGTCCACGAGCTGGCGCCGTTCGACCTCGGCTGGTTCGAGGAGCCGCTGCCGTGGACCCACATCGAGCGCTACGCCGAGCTGCGGGCCCGGGCGACGATGCCGATCTCCGGCGGCGAGCACTTCCACAACCGCTACGAGTACGCGCGGCTGTTCGCCACCGAGGCGGTCGACATCATCCAGCCCGACCTGTCGATGGCCGGCGGCTTCACCGAGGTCCGTAAGCTCGCCGCGATCGCCGACCAGCACGCGATGGTCGTCGCCCCGCACAACTCCAACTCGCCGCTGTGCACCACCGCCTCCGTGCACGCCGTCCTCGGGATGCCAAACTTCAAGATCCTGGAGACGTTCGACGGCATGCTGGAGGACTACGTGTTCGACGCGGTACGCGGCGCGCTGCCGATGACCGGCGGGCACATCGAGCTGCCGACCGCGCCCGGCCTCGGCATCGAGCTCGCCGACGAGGTCTTCGCCGAGCACCCGCCGAGCCACGGCTTCTGGAACATGTTCGCCGAGGGCTGGGAGAAGCGGGACCGCCGATGATCGTCGACGTCCACTCGCACCTGTTCGACTGCCCGGAGCACGTCGGCGACCCGTTCGCCGCCGAGGCCTCCCGGGCCCACGGCGGTCACGTGGACCTGACCGTGCGCTGGTCGGAGTACGCCGCCACCGCACCACCGGACACCCGCACGATCGTCGTCGGCGGCAAGGCCCGCCGCTCCGGGCTGTGGGTCGACGACGCGGCCGTCGCCGCGTACGTCGCCGCCCGGCCCGAGCGGCTCATCGGCTACCTCGCTCTCGACCCGACCCAGCCCGGCTGGCGCGACGAGCTGGAGCACGGCCACGTCGACCTCGGGCTGCGCGGGATCAAGCTCATGCCGATGTACGCCGGGTTCGACCCGGCCGACCCCGCCTACGACGACCTGTACGCCTACGCGGCCCGGCACGGGCTGCCGCTGCTCGTGCACACCGGGACCACGTTCGTGTCCGCCGCGCCGCTGCGGTACGCGCTGCCGGTACACCTCGACGAGGTCGCGATCCGGCATCCCGAGCTGCGCATGGTCCTCGCCCACCTCGGCCACCCCTACGAGGGCGAGTGCATCGCGGTCATCCGCAAGCACCCGCACGTCTACGCCGACGTGTCCGCGCTGCACTACCGGCCGTTCCAGCTGTGGCACAGCCTCCGGCTGGTCCAGGACTACGGGGTGTGGGACAAGCTGCTGTTCGGCAGCGACTACCCGTTCACCACCGTCGACGCCTCCGTCGACGGACTGCGCGCGGTCGGCCGGGTCCCCGGCATTCCCGGCCTCGACCCGCTCGACCCCGAGCAGATCGAACGGCTGATCCACCGCCCGTCGCTGGACCTGCTGGGGCTGTCGTGACCGCGTTCGACCTGACCGGCCGCACCGCCCTGGTGACCGGCGCCGCCCGGGGCCTCGGCGCCGCGTTCGCCGCCGGACTGGCCGGCGCCGGAGCCGACGTGATCGTGGTCGACCGGCCCGGCGTCGACCTCGGCCCGACCGTCGCCGCCGTCACCGGCGCCGGCCGGGCCTGCCACCCGCACGCGTTCGACCTGGCCGACACCGAGGCGATCGCGCCCTGGGCCGACGAGCTGCGCCGCGCCCACGGCCCGCTGCACATCCTGGTCAACAACGCCGGGGTGGCCGCGCTGGAGCACTTCAACGAGATCACCGTCGCCGGCTGGCGGGCCCTCATGCGGGTCAACGTCGAGGCCGTGTTCTTCCTCGCGCAGCGCGTCGCCGAGCACATGATCGCCGACGGGGTCTCCGGCCGGATCGTGAACATCTCGTCGAAGAACGGCCTCGTCGCCGAGGCCGGCCTGGCCCACTACAACGCCTCCAAGGGCGCCGTCGAGCTGCTCACCCGCTCGCTCGCCGCCGAGCTGGGCCCGCACGGGATCACCGTGAACACGATCGCACCCGGCATGATCGCCACCCCGATCGACGGCGAGTTCCCGTTCGACCGCGCGGCCTTCGAGGCGGCGTGGGCCGAGCGGATCCCGCTCCGTGGTGGCTACGGGCGCCCGGACGACTGCGTCGGCGCGCTGCTCCTGCTGGCCTCCGACGCCGGCCGGTACATCACCGGCACCCATCTCGTCGTCGACGGCGGCGTGCTCGCCGACCAGATGCCCCGCCTGCGGTTCATGCCGCCGTACCGCAACACGCTCTGACCCCGACCCGACAAGCGCGGGCCCCGGCAACCGGCGCCATCGTCGCTCCTGCCGATCAGGCCGCTGCGCGGACGGCCGCCGGCGTTGGGACCTGCGGCGTCGGGGTCTTGCGGCGCAGACCGAATGCCGTGACGAACGCCGCGAGGACGGCCGCGGTCACGGGCAGCACCAGGCCGTGGCGGATCGCCGTAAGGCTGATGTCCTCGCCGGCCTCGGCGTTGACCGTGGCCATGCTCACAGCGGTCACAGCGGAGATGCCGAGGGCCGTACCGAACTGCATCGAGGTGTACAGCAGGCCGCCCGCCAGGCCGTGCTCCCGCTCGTCGACACCGTCGGTGGCTGCCATGGTCAGGGGACCGTAGGACAATGCGAAGGCCAGGCCCAACAGCAGCATGGTCGGCAGCATCACGGCGTAGGTCCAGTCCTGCGCGACCGGCAGGAAGAGCACGTAGGCCAGCGCGGCCAGGACGATGCCGCCGAAGAGCACCCGTACGTTGCCGAACCGGTTGACCAGCCGCGGCGTCAGCGTCGGGGCGAGGATGGTGTCGATCCCGACCACCAGCATGGCCAGACCGGTCTGCAGCGCGGTCCAGCCCCGCAACTCCTGCAGGTAGAGCGTCACCATGAACTGGAACCCGGCGAACGAGGCCATGAACAGCAGCGCCGCCAGGTTGGTCCGCACCAGCCGAGCCGACCGCAGGATGCCGAGCCGGACCAGCGGATTCGTCGAGCGGCGCTCGATCAGGACGAAGATCCCCAGCAGAACGACGCCGGCGGCGAAGACAGCCAGGGTTGTCCCAAGCCCCGCACCGCCGTGCTCCAACCGCACCACGCCGTAGGCCAGCAGCAGCATGGCGGCTGTGATGCTCGCCGCGCCGGCCAGATCGAAGCCCCGCGCCTCCGGCAACTCCTGCCTGTCGTCCTTCAGCAACGCAACCGCGGCCAGCAGGATCGCCGCGGCGAGGATGACCGGGGCGAAGAACACCCACCGCCAGTTGGCCGACACCAGCACGCCCCCGGCGACCAGGCCGAGGGAGAAGCCACCGGCGGCGGTGCCCGCGTAGACCCCCAGCGCCCTGGTTCGCTGCGGACCCTCCGCGAAGTTGCTGGTGACCAGAGCCAGCCCGGCCGGAGCCATGAACGCGGCAGCCACTCCGGTGACGAAGCGTGCCACCAGCAGCATCCAGCCCTCGGTGGCGAAGCCACCCAGCCCGGAGAAGACCACGAAGACCAGAAGCCACCACAGGAACATCCGCCGCCGGCCGAGCAGATCGGCCACTCGCCCGCCCAACAGCATGAACCCGCCGTACCCGAGCACATAGGCGCTCACCACCCCGCTGAGCACCCCGGTCGACAGCCCAAGATCCTCCCTGATCGCGGGCAGCGCCACGTTCAGCATCGCGACGTCGATCCCCTCCAGGAAGATCGCCCCGCACAACACGAACAACACGCCCCACGTCCGCCCGTCCATGCGGGTGTTCGACGTAGACATCTCGACTCCTCTTGGAGGGCCTCACGCTCTCCGGTTCTCCCAGCGCATGCCGGTTCCTTCTTGTAACCGTCTGCATCGTGGGGCACCATCGGTAGCCATGGAAGACGGAACTCTCCGGTCCCTCGGTCACTGCGCGGATACCGACGCCGACTACGACGTCCTGCAGTGGGACACCCGCGAGGACTGCGAGGTCCGCCAGATCCTCGATCGGATCGCCGACAAGTGGTCGCTGCTGGTCATTGCACTACTGGACCGGCGCAGCCTGCGCTTCACCGAGCTACGGCGCATGATCGACGGGATCAGCCAGCGAATGCTCTCGCGCACCCTCCGGCACCTCGAACGCGACGGGCTGGTCACCCGGACCGTGCACCCGACGGTGCCGCCCCGCGTCGACTACGAGCTCACCGCGCTCGGCGCCACCCTCCACGAGACGATCCGGTCACTGGTGACCTGGACGGAGAGCCACCAGAACGAGATCGCCGCCGCGCGTTCGGCATACGACAAACGCGCAGCCGAGGAACAGGCCCAAGCCGAACGAGAGGCAGCCCAGCGAGACGCCATCGCCCGCGAGGTCCTCGCCGGCCGCCGATAGAACCCCGTCATCGCGTACGAGGCCGGCCAGCTCGCGCCGGGTACCATCGTGCAGATGGGACATATCGCACGCGCGGCCGGCGGGATGGAGCCCGCCATCGCGTCGGTCGCCGGCGAGAGCGCCGTACTCCCCTCGGAGCTCCGCCAGATGTGGGATGAGTTCTCGCGCTTCATGCTCTCGTACAAGTTCGGTATGAACGAGATCACAACAAAGGTGCAGATCCTCCAGGAGGAGTTCCGGCACATTCACGAGTACAACCCGATTGAACACACGTCGGCCCGTCTCAAGAGCCCCGAGGGCGTCCTGGAGAAAGTGCACCGCAAGGGGTGCGAGCCGACCTTCGACCGGATTCGCGAAGAGATCACCGACATCGCCGGCGTGCGGGTGACGTGCTCGTTCGTCTCGGACGCCTACCGGGTGTTCGATCTGTTGACCGGACAGCACGACGTCGACCTGCTCGTGGTCAAGGACTACATCCGCCGGCCCAAGCCCAACGGATACCGGGGCCTGCACGCGATCGTCGAGGTCCCGGTCTTCCTGTCCGACGGACCGACACCGGTGCGGGTCGAGGTGCAGTTCCGCACGGTCGCCATGGACTTCTGGGCCAGCCTCGAGCACAAGATCTACTACAAGTACAACGAGCACGTCCCCGACGAGCTCCGGGCCAGCCTTCGCGAGGCCGCTGCGACAGCTGCCAAGTTGGACGAGGACATGGAGCGACTGCACCAGGAGATCCACGGCGACGACCGCCGTCGGCCGTCCCGGTCACGAGCGGGCAATGTCGATGTGTCGGAGAAGCTCGTGATGGAGCTGATCCGACGGCAGCGCCTGCTGAACCAGCAGAGCTAGCCCGCAACCGCCTGCGCCGCGGGCATCAGGACGTGTTCCCATCCACTCCGGGGCGCCGGCAGTAGTACACGAGTGCCGGCGGAACGTTCGCCCACACCGTGCGGCTGACGACCACCTCGTCGAAGCGGGACCGCAGGGATTGCAGCAGTCGGCGCGCCGGCGGAGCCCAGCGGGTGTGCACGTACGCGAACGTGGTGAACACGCCGTGCGGCGACAGGGTCGCCACCACCGCGGACAGGACGTCGTGCTGCCGGCCTGCCGCGAACGCCGCCCACGGCAGGCCGCTGACCACGACGTCCGCCGAACGCAGCCCACGCTGTGCGAGCAACGCGGCCAGGCCGGCGGCGTCCGCGTGGACCACGTCCACCGCCGGATGGCGGGCGGCGAGCTGCTGCGCGAACCGTGCGTTGAGCTCGACCGCGAGGTGCGTGCCTCGTCCGGCGAGTCGTCGCTGGATGGCGTCGGTGAAGGCGCCGGTGCCCGGACCGAGCTCCACGACGACCGGAGCACCGGTCCGGGGTACCGCTGCCGTCGAGACCGTGGCCAGGGCGGGGCCGCTCGCAGCGACCGCGCCCACCGTCAGCGGGTCGCGCACGAACTCCACGAAGAACGACACCGGTCAGGCCCGGTGCGGGGTCCGGTTGATCGCCCAGGCGTGGAACGCGAGGCCGACGCCCCACCCGACGATCGACCACAGCGGCCAGAAGAACTGTTCGGGAGTGGCGTAGTACCAGGTGAAGACCTGGCCCACGTTGGCCAGGACATACCAGAGGACGTGGATTCGCAGGCCCCACTTCTTGGAGGCTTCGCTCTTCGTCGATTGCATGGTGGGGACGTTAGGCCCGCGCACTGTACGACGACTGAATCCGTTCGTCAGTGGCCGTCAAGTGGCCGTCCCTACTGTGACCGGCGATCGTCTCCCCTTGCCGGAAGGAAATCCCACGATGACCACTCGTAGAACCGTTCTCGCCGGGTCGGCCGCGGCCGCCACGGGCGCATTCCTCGGGGCACCCGCCGCGCAGGCGCACAGCTCGAAGCCCAAGCCCACCGTGGTGCTCGTGCACGGCGCGTTCGCCGACGCCTCCGGCTGGAACAGCGTCGCCGGCCGGCTGATCCGCGACGGCTACCCGGTCATCGCCCCGGCGAACCCGCTGCGCAGCGTCTCCGCCGACTCCGCCTACCTGGCCAGCGTGCTGGCGACACTCAGCGGGCCGGTGGTGCTCGCGGCGCACTCCTACGGCGGGATCGTCACCACGAACGCGGCCGCCGGCAACCCGAACGTGAAGGCGCTGGTCTACGTGGCCGCGTTCGTGCCCGACGAGGGCGACACGCTCCTGGGGCTGCAGACGAAGTACCCGGGAAGCCGGCTGAACGAGGCGGCGCTGGACTTCCGCCCCTACGGGGAGGGCCTCGTCGACGGCTACATCAAGCAGGCAGTCTTCCGCGACGTGTTCGCCGGGGACGTACCGGCGGCGACCGCGGGGCTGATGTGGGCGGGGCAGCGGCCGGCTGACGCGCGGACGCTCGGCGAGCCGTCCGGCGCACCGGCGTGGCGGACGATTCCGTCCTGGTACCTCGTGGCCCGCAACGACCAGGTGCTGCCCGCCGCGGCGCAGCGGTTCATGGCGCAGCGCGCCGGCGCGCAGGTCCGCGAGGTCGCCGCCTCGCACGTCGCGATGATCTCGCAGCCCGGCGTGACGGTCGAGCTCATCAAGCGGGCAGCGCGCTGATGTTCGAGCGTCTCGGGCGGACCATGTACCGCCGCCGCTGGTGGGTGATCTGCGCGGCCGCCGCCTTCATGACGTTCGGCGGCCGCGCGAACTGGTGGGCGCCCGGGCCGCTGCGGCGCTTCTCCACCCGGCACGGCCTGCGCGAGGTGACGGCGTGATGCAGCAGCACGCCTCCGCGCCGGCCGTCGCACGTCCCCCGGTCGGTGGCCGCGATGCCGCTCTCCGCTGAACAGGCCGGCCGCCTCGCCGGGTACGGTGTGGAAGAGCACGCCTCCGCCGGGCGGATCCTGTACGCCACCGGCGACGACACCTACAACCTGTTCCTCCTGGGCACGGCGACGGTGGACATCGTCCGGGACGCGACGGCGGCCGAGCCGGAACGAGTGATCTTCCGCGGTGGCCCCGGGGACTTCCTCGGCGAGCTGAACCTGCTGACCGGGCAGCACGTCTACCTCACCGCCCGGGTGGTCACCGCCGGGACCGTCGTGCGGGTTGACGCGCACGGGCTGCGCCGGGTGCTCGCCGAACACGACGACCTCGCCGATCTGCTGCTCCAGGCGTTCCGCGAACGGCGTGACGTCATCCGCGCCGCCGCCGGCAACGCCCTGACGATCTACGCCCGGCCGGATACGGCGGAGTCGCTCGCGCTGCGGACGTACGTGACCCAGCTACTGCTGCCGCACACCTGGCACGCCTCGCCGGGGCCCGGGCTCGCGGACGACGACCTGCCGGCGGCGATCGTCAACGGCGCGGTGCTGCGGCAGGCGACACCCGGGACGGTCGCCAAGGCGCTCGGCCTCACCTACCGGCCCGGCGGCCCCCCGGTCGACGTGGTCGTCGTGGGCGCCGGCCCGGCGGGTCTGGCTGCCGCGGTGTACGCGGCGTCGGAGGGTCTCACCACCGTGCTGCTGGACCGGCACGGGCTCGGCGGGCAGGCCGCCATGAGTGCGCGCATCGAGAACTACCTCGGCTTCCCGCACGGGGTCAGCGGGGCGTACCTCACCCGGCTGGCGATGCTGCAGGCGCTGAAGTTCGGGGTGCGGGTGCACTCGCCGTGCGCGGCCGCGGACCTCGACCTCGCGGACCCCCGGCGCCCGGCCGTACTGCTGGAGGACGGCACCCGCGTCGAGTGCCGCGCGGTAGTCGCCGCCACCGGGGTGCGGTACCGCCGGCTCGACATTCCACAGTGGACGGCGTTCGAGCGGTCCGGCTGCATCAGGTACGCGGCGACCGAGCTGGAGGTGCGCGGGTACGCCGACCGGCCGGTGGCGGTCGTCGGGGGCGCCAACTCGGCCGGGCAGGCGGCCCTGTCGCTCGCCGCCCAGGGCGCCTGCGTCGAGCTCGTCGTCCGCGGTGCCGAGCTCGGCCGGCGGATGTCCGCCTACCTGGCGGACCGGATCCGGGCGCACGCGCGGATCCGGGTGCACACCGGCACCGCGGTGCTCGAGCTCGCCGGTGGTGACACCCTCACGTCGATCGTCGTGCAGCGGCCCAACGGCAGCCTGGAACGGCTGGCCTGCCGGGCGCTGTTCTGCTTCGTCGGCGCCGACCCGGTCTCGGGCTGGCTCACCGGCGTGGCCACGGACGACGACGGCTTCGTCCGCACGGACGGTCGGCTGCCGTACCAGACGAGCGCACCACGGGTGTTCGCGGTCGGTGACCTCCGCTCGGGCTCGACGAAACGGGTGGCCGCCGCCGTCGGGGAGGGCGCCGGTGCGGTCGCCTCGGTCCACGCCGCACTCGACGGCGACTCAGTCGAGTGAGGCCAGGAACGCTTCGGCCCGGCGGGCGAAGAGGTGGGTCTCGCGCTCGGCGGACCAGGCACGGGCCGCCTCGGCGGCCGCCCGCACCACGTCGACCGGCTCGCCGCGGGCGTGGAGCAGGCGCGCCCGCAGCAGCCGGATCAGGCCCTCGGCGTACCGCTGGCCGTGGGCCTCGAGGGCCCGGCCGGCCCGGTCGAGGGCGGCGCCGGCCTCGTCCGGCCGCCCGGCGGCGAGCCACATCTCGGCGAGCAGACCGTTGTGGTACGCGATGCCCCACCGCGGCGGGTCGACCAGCGTCGCGGCCAGCAGCTGCTCCGCCTCCGCCGCGGTCGCGGCCGGGTCGTCGCCGGTGAGGGCGCGGGCCCAGTACCAGTTCAGGCGCACGTAGTGCTCCTGCTGGACGGCGGTGGCGCCGGTGCCCATGGCCATCCACCGTTCGACCGTGCGCATCACCCAGCCCGCGTCGCCGGCCATGGAGGCGATGATGGTGATGTAGTAGGCCCAGGTCGCGACCCCGAGCGGATCGGCCGGGCCGTTCCACTCGTCGATCATGGTGCCTGCCGTCCCGGCGTCGCCGTGCAGGGCGGTCACGACGGCCCGCCAGCCGGGCCACTCGCCCGAGACGTCCCGCCGGACCGTGGTCTCGCTGTGCGAGGAGACCGCACCGTGCAGGACGGCCGGGTCGTTCGCCATGAGGTACCGGTACGCCTCGCCGATGTTGCCGATGTCCCACTGGTGCAGGCCCCAGGCCTGCCGGCCGTACACCCGCAGCACCGGATCGGCGGACGCCTCCCCCTGCTCGTACAGCCGGCGGACCAGATGCGCGCGGTCCGGTTCGAGGAAGGTGTAGGCCCCGAACAGGCGGGCGAAGAGCAGCCCGGCGGCCTCGATGTCGCGGCCGAGCTGGCGGGCCAGGTACTCCGCCCGCTCCAGCAGGTCGAACGTCGTGCCGCCGAACCCGGCCTGCCGGCGCGGGGCGATGGCCAGCAGCGCGAGGGCGGAGAGCTCCAGCTCCGGCAGGCCGGCGTTCCGCGCGATCTGGGCGGCCGTCTCCAGGTGCCGGTCGGCGGCCGCGAACGCGAGCTTGGCCGTCGCGCGGCGACCGGCGCGCTTGAGCGCCTCCGCGGTGCGCACCGGGTCGGCGAGGGGGCCCGCGGCCCACAGGTGGTAGGCGAGGCGCTCGGTGACGGCGTCGTCGTCGGCCTGGCCGGCTTCGAGCGCGTCCGCGACCCGCAGGTGCAGCCGGACCGCCAGTTGCTGCGCCGTCGTCTCGGTGATCGACTCGCGGACCAGGTCGTGCGCGAAGCGCAGCGAGAACGGGTCCTCGGGTCGCGTTTCGAGCAGGCCGAGCGCCTGCAGCGGTTCGAGGCGTTCGAGGCAGTCGGCGGCGTTCCCGCCGGCGGTGCGGGCGAGCAGGCCGAGGTCGACGTCGCGGCCGATGAGCGCGGCGATCTGCAGCAGGTCACGGGTGCCGTCGTCGAGGTCGGCCATCCGGTCCCGGACGACGTCCCGCACCGTGGACGGCACCCCGGCCCGTGCCGACGCCCCTACCGACGCTCCCATCGACGCCTCCGCCGACGCCTCGCCGTCGCTGAGCGCGCCTCGGTCGCTGAGCAGCCGGGACAGCTCCCGGACGTAGAACGGGTTACCGGCGGTGCGGGCATGGATGCTGCGGGCGATGTCGGCGGCGGGCTCCTGGCCGGACTCGCGGCGGATGAGCTCGGCCACATCGGGCAGGCTGAGCGGACCGAGCCGGAACCTGCGGTGGCTGGGCAGCCGGCTGGCGGCGGCCAGGACCCGCGAAAGGTCGGAGCCGGGTGCGGGTGCGCGGTCGCGAAGGGCGCCGATGATCGCGGTACCGGTGGGCAGCCGGCCCGCCAGGTGCCCGAACAGCTGCAGCGACGCCGCGTCGGCCCATTGCAGATCGTCGAGGACGAGCAGGATCGGCCGCTCCGCCGCGGCCTGGCCGATGACGGTGACGACCTGCTCGAACAGGCGGAACTGGGCGCGGCCGCCGGACACCACCGGCCCCGCGTCGTCGTCCCGCGATTCGAGGAGGCTGCCGAGCTCGCCGGCCAGCCACTTCTCCCGCGCCGACGCGGGCAGGCTGTCGACGACCGCGGTGAGCGCCTGCTCCCACGGCCACATCGACGGTGTGCCGTCGCCTTCCAGGCAGGAGGCCCAGACGACGTGCCCGCCGCGTTCGTCCGCCTCGGCGGCGGCCTCCTCCAGCAGCCGGGTCTTGCCCACGCCGGGTTCGCCCTCGACGACGGCGAGCCCGGTGCCGCCGGTGAGCGCCGCCTCCACGGTCTGCCGCAGTACCGTCAGCTCCTCGGTCCGGCCGATCAGACCACTCTGCCGGGTGGGCGCGCCGCCACCCCGACCGCCCGCGACCACCGGACCCTGCGTCAGCACCCGCAGATAAGCGGCCTGCAGCGCCGAGCCGGGGTCGATGCCGAGCTCCTCGGCCAGGCGCTCGCGCAGCGTGCGGAACGCCGACAGCGCCTCGGCCTGGCGTCCGGCGGCGCCGAGGGTGGCGATGAGACCGGCCTGGACGGGCTCGTGCAGCGGCGCCATCCTGGAGGCGAGCTGCAGCGCCGGGAGCACCCGCTCCGGCTGGCGCAGCGACACGGCGAGGTCGGCCGCGGCCGTGCAGGCGGCGTGGAACTCGTCGTCGAGCGCGGCGAAGATCGCCATCGCAGCCGTTCCGTGGGTGAACCCCTCCGCTGCGGGACCCTGCCAGAGGCCGAGCGCGTCGACGTAGTTGTCGAGCGCCGCTTCGTGCTGCCGCTCGGCCAGGGCCGCCCGGGCGGCTTCGAGGAGGTCCCGGAAGGCGACCAGGTCCAGGGTGCCGGGGCCGCCGCCGAACAGGTACGCGTTGCCGCGGCGGTGCAGGTACGAACCGCTCTCCCGGGCGGGGACCGCGGGCTCGAGCAGGCGCCGGAGCGCGCCGATGTACTTCTGGATCACGTTGAGCGCGCTGGCCGGGACGTCATCGCCCCAGATCAGGCCGATCAGCTCGCTCGTCGTGATCGGCTGGCCGACCCGGGCCAGGAGCAGGGCCAGCAGGTACGCCTGCTGGCGGGGGCCGGTGTCCAGCTCGGCGGCGCCGCGCCACACCCGCAGCGGGCCGAGGATTCGCAGGCGCAGGGGATCGGCGCTCACCCGAGCCCGACCGGCGTCGGTTCACCGGGAACGGGCTCCTCAGCCCGGCGGCGGGCGACGAGCCAGCCGAACGCGACCGCGGTGAAGAACATGACGATGCCGTACACCGCACCGGGGATGGCCATTTCGGCGTTGTTCATCAGCGCCGGGCTCAGCGCGACGGTGATGGTGAACGCGGTGTTGTGGATGCCGATCTCGAACCCGGCCGCGACGGCCGCGCGGTGGTCGACGCCGGCGAGGCGCGGCACCGCGTAGCCGACCAGCAGGCTCACGATGTTGAAGACCACCACCGCCAGCCCGACCGAGACGAAGTAGCCGGCGAGGTTGGCCCGCTCCCCGTACAGCACGGCGGAGATGACCGCGACCAGGACCACCACGGACAGCGCCCGGACCGGGCGGTTGAGCCACTGCGCCATCCTGGGCGCCCGCGCACGCAGGAGCATCCCGGCCACGACCGGCACGACCACGATGACGAAGACCTGCACCACCTTGCCGAACTGCAGCCCGATGCCGGTGCTGCCGGGCAGGAAGTACCCGGCCGACAGGTTCACCACGATCGGCAGGGTGACCACGACCAGGCCCGAGTTGATCGCGGTGAGCGAGACGTTCAGCGCGACGTCGCCGCCGAACAGGTGGCTGAACAGGTTGGCCGTGGGACCACCCGGTGACGCCGCGATCAGCAGCATCCCGACCGCCAGCTCCGGCGGGAGCCGGAACGCGAGCACCAGGCCGAAGCAGATCAGGGGCAGCAGCACGAGCTGGCACAGCAGCGCGACCACGGCCGCCTTCGGATGCCGGCCCACCCGCCTGAAGTCGTCCACGGTCAGGCCCAGGCCCAGGCCCAGCATGACGACGGCGAGGGCAAAAGGCAGGCTGGCGATGATCGAAGCGGAGCCCACGGTGCATTTTCACCGTCCTGCGGCGGCCGGTCAATGGCCAGTTCCGCCGCAGGAGCGGCTGTCGCACGGGGTACCGTCACCCCGGTGAGCCCCGAACCAGACAACGACCCGAGCATCCTGGCCCGGCAGGTCGCTCACGCGGCAACCGGTCTCGCCCGATGCCTCGCCACCGACATCACCATCGACCCTGAAGACGTCATCGGGCCGCTGATCGCCGCGTCGCACCGCCTGCACGAGATCGCGACCGAGCTGAGCCTGGCGGCGACGCCGGTCAGCGAGGAGTCGGGGTCGGCGGCCCGCCGGGCGGCGGAGCGGTTCCTGCAGGCCAAGGCGGAGCTGGCGCAGTCGCTGGCCGGGCTGCCGGAGGAGCCACCGCCGGGCGAAAGCTGACGACCGCGGGCCCTACCTCCCGGCGGTGCACGCCGCCGCGTGCTCAGCCAGCCACGCCAGAGCCTGCGCCAACGACTCCGCTTCCTCGTCGGTACCGCATCCGGTGCACCGCTCGGTGAGGTAACCGGTGAGGTTCATCTCGATCCACGCCTGCCCTCCGCCGGCGGTCGCGAGGATGTCGGACACGATCTCCCGGTACTCGCCCATGCCGGCCATCGTGCCGCCGGCCACCGGCTGCTGCGCCGAAACCCCCGAAACATCCGTGCCCGGCGGCAGAACCACCCCGGCAGTAACCCGCCGGATGCCGGCTTCGTGGCGGCCTTTAGCGAGGTTTCAGACGCCGGTCCTAGCGTGGCCGTTGTCCGATGCCGGACCGCGGGGCGCGGTGGCCCGTCCACGGGAGGCGCCCGGATTGCGAGGTGAGTCATGCACGAGCTGACGATCGACGTGGCGCTCAGCGGTGTACCGGCCCGAGTGGGCGAGCACTGATGATCACCGACGCGGACCTGGCCGCGCCGGTTGGGCGCACGACCGCCGCGCCCGAGGCCGACGAGTTCTACCTTCCGCCCCTGCCGCGGCTGCTGCCGGTGGCCTACCACCCGCAGGCCGCTCAGATCGAGATCAGTTCCAACGGCTGGATCCGCCGGATGCTGGGCGAGTGCTTCTCCGACGAGCAGGCGCTCCTGGTCTTCCTGCGCCAGCGCAACGGCATCTACGGCCCGATCACCGTACCCTTCGCGGATCGGCGGCGCGCACAGAACATTGCCGACTGGTACCAGTTCGTCACGGTGATCGACAGCTTCGTTTCCGACGAATCGGCACTGGGGGCGGATCATTCGGCCGCGCGCGAGGCGTTCGCCGCCGTCATGGCGGACGTCGACGCGCCTGGCGGCGCTGCAGCGGCCACCGTGTACGGTCGCGCCGCCCAGGATCTCTGGCGGCGTATCGCGCCGGACCTCAGCCGCAGGCAGGTCGACCGGCTGGTGCACAGCCTCGAGGCGTTCCTGCGCGGCTGCGCCGCCGAGATCGAGGCCAAGCTGGCCGGGACGGTACCGGACTTCGAGGGCTGCATGCGCGTGCGGATGAACAGCTTCGGCTGCGAGTTCCTGGAACTGCTCACCGAGTACGCGTGCCAGGTGGACATGAGCGACCTGGCCGTGCGCGGTGCCCTGGACGAGGTGCACCACCACGGCATGCGCCAGCTGATCCTGGTCAACGACCTGTTGTCGTGGCGGAAGGAGTACGCGCAGCGCGACACGATGACGACGATGCGGGTGCTGCGCGAGCACGAGGGGCTGGGCCTGCAGCAGGCCGTCGACCGGCTCTGCGCGCTCGTTGCGCACCACGAACACCAATACATCAGCGCCCGGGACGCGGCGCTCGCCGGCCCGTCGGGCCGGGAGCCCGGACTGTCCGCGTACCTGTCCGGCCTGGACCATCTCATCGGCGGCAGCCAGGAGTTCGAGTACCTGACGCCCCGCTACTTCGGTGACGGTGCGGCCTGGGACGGCACCACCTACGGCTGGCTCAGCCTGACCGCGCCGGTCGCACGCTTCCGACCAGGCCCGTCCACGACGACCAGGTGAGGCCGACCCCGAGGGAGAACAGCCATGACCCGTTCCGCAGCAGCACCGGCCGCCACCGCGCGCTATGCGGTCGCCCCCGGGGCACTGCCACTGCTCGGACACGCGCTGCCGCTCGCCAAGCGCCCGCAGCAGTTCCTCACGCAACTGCCGCGCTACGGCGACCTCGTCGAGGTACGGCTCGGCCTGCGTCGCGCCGTCATGGTCTGCGACCCGGGCCTGATCCGCCAGGTCCTGCTCGACGCGCGGCTCTACGACAAGGGCGGTCCCCTGTTCGACAAGGCCGAGGAGCTGGTCGGCGCGGGCCTGTTCGCCGCCACGTGGCAGCCGCACCGCCGGCAGCGCCGCATGATGCAACCCGGGTTCCACCGCTCCCGGATGCCGGGGTACGCCACGATCATGGGCGAGGAGATCGAGGCGCAGCTGGCGTCGTGGACCCCGGGCGAGCGGCGGGACGTGCGGCACGAGATGCACGTCGTCACGCTGCGGATCGCGGCCCGGACCATGTTCAGCAACCCGATCAGCTCCCACGCCTCGGACGAGGTCCAGGAGTGCATGCCGATCATCAACCGCGGCGTGTACAAGCGGATGGTCGCACCGACCTCGCTGCTGGAGAAGCTGCCCACCCGGGAGAACCGCGAGTTCGCGCTCGCCCACGAGCGGATGCGCAAGGTCGTCGACGAGACCGTCGTGCAGTACCGCGCGGCCGGCATCGACCACGGCGACCTCATGTCCATCCTGATCAACGCGGTCGACGACGAGACCGGCGAGGGCCTGTCCGAGTACGAGATCCACCAGCAGGTGATGACGCTGCTGGCCGGCGGCATGGAGACCACGGCCAACGCGATCTGCTCGACGCTGCACATGATCAGCGGGCACCCGGACGTCGAGCGGCGCCTGCAGGAGGAGCTGGACGCGGTGCTGGCCGGCCGGTCGCCGACGTTCGAGGACATCCCGCGCCTGCCGTACCTGTCCCGCGTGGTGTACGAGACGTTGCGGGTCCGGCCGCCGGTGTGGCTGCTCACCCGGCTGACCACGGCCGACGCCGAGCTCGGCGGCCACCGGCTGCCGAAGGGCACGATCGTGCTGCTCAGCCCCTACCTGCTGCACCACAACGAGGAGCTGTTCACCGATTCGGAGCGGTTCGACCCCGACCGGTGGCTGCCCGAACGGGCCGACGATGTGACCGAGGCCGCGATGCAGCCGTTCATCATGGGCAACCGCAAGTGCATCGGCGACAAGTTCGCCCTCACCGAGGCAACGCTGCTGATCGCGACGATCATCTCCCGGTGGTCGCTGCGCATGGTGCCCGGAGCGCGGATCGAGAACCTGCCCGAGGCGACCCTCGGACCGGGCCCGATGCCGATGCGCCTCGCCCGTCGCGCACCGGCCCCGGCTCCGGCCGCCGATGCCCCGGCCTCGCACGGTGCCACCGGCTGTCCGTTCCACGTCGGAGACGCATGAGCGCCGCGACGCCGCTGGCGCCGCACGCGCTGCCGCTGCTGGGCCACGCTCCGCTGCTGTGGCGGCGCCCGCTCACGCTGCTGCGCGAACTCAACGACGGCCCCGAACTGGTCCGGCTGCGTCTCGGCCCGGTCGAGGCCTACCTGGCCCGCGCGGACGCGGTGACCGAGGTGCTCAACGACCCGCGGACCTTCGACAAGGGCGGGCCGTTGTTCGACAAGGCCCGGCTGCTCGTCGGCGACGGCCTGGTCAGCTCGGACTTCGCCACCCACCGGCGGCAGCGGCGGCTCGTCCAGCCGGCGTTCACCACGTCCCGCCTGGGCGGATACGCCGCGCTGATGAGCGAGCAGATCGAGGCGGAGCTGGCGACCTGGCGGCCCGGCCAGACCTTCGACCTCGCCCGCGCCATGCACACCCTCACCCTGCGCGTCGCGGCCCGGACAATGTTCGGCGCGCAGCTCGACGAGCGGGCGATCGCGGACGTCGTGGCGGCCATGCCGATGATCATGCGGGGCGTGTACCAGCGGATGATCGTGCCCGCCGAGTGGGTGCACCGGCTGCCACTGCCCGGCAACCGGCAGTTCGAACAGGCCCGCGCCACCATGCACCGGGTCATCCGGCAGACCGTCGAGGCGTACCGCCGCTCCGGCGTCGACCACGGCGATGTGCTGTCCATCCTGGTCCGCGCCGACACCGACGCGCCGCTGCGCGACGAGGAGATCCACGACCAGGTCATGACGCTGCTCATCGGCGGCACCGAACCGCCCGGCGACGCGCTGACCTGGGTGTTCCATCTGCTGGCCGGCCACCCCGACACCGAGCGCGCCGTGCACGCCGAGGTCGACGCGGTGCTCGGCGGAGCTCCCGCGGGCCTGTCCCACCTCCCGGCGCTGGAGGAGGTGCGGCGCGTCGTCCTGGAGGCGCTGCGGCTCTACCCGCCCGCCTGGCTGTTGTCGCGGGCGGCGACCCGCGACACCGTGCTCGCCGGCCGCCCGGTGCCCCGGGGCGCGATTGTGCTGTTCAGCCCGTACCAGGGACACCACGACCCGCGCGTGTTCCCCGACCCGGAGCGCTTCGACCCGGACCGGTGGCGCTCGCCGTCGCCTGCGGCACGGTCGGCGTTCCTGCCGTTCGGCGCCGGCAACCGCAAATGCGTCGGCGACGAGGTCGCGCTCACCGAGCTCGCGGTGACGGTCGCGAGCGTCGCGTCGCGGTTCCGGCTGCGCCCGGCACCCGGGTCTGTCGTCCGGCCGCAGCCGCGCGCGTCGCTGAGCGCCGGTCGCGTGCTGATGGTCGCCGAGTCGCGGACCGCCGTCCGCCGACCGGCGGCGCCCCGCCCCGCCCACCCGGTGGTGGCGCCTTGACGCAGGTGGAGGCGCCGCGCGCGGCGGGGACGGAGGTCGACCGGCTGATGGGCACCGAGGTGGCGGCGGCGCTCACCCGACACGTCGACCCGGCCGCGGTGCGCACCGACCTCGCCGCGTGTCTGGACGCCATCGCGACGCGGGTGTGCGCGAGCCCGTCGGTGATCCCACCCGAGCTGACCGGCGTGCTCGCCGGCGGCAAGCGGCTGCGGCCGCTGCTCGTCCTCGCCGTGGTGCACAGCGCCGGCCGCGCCTCGCCGGCCGCGCGCCGCCGCGCGGTGGGCGCCGCGACCGCCGTGGAGCTGCTGCACGTCGCGAGCCTCGTCCACGACGACATCATGGACGGTGCGGCGGTGCGGCACCACGCCGCCACCATCAACGCCCGCGCCGGCAATGGGCGGGCGCTGCTCGCCGGGGACCTGCTGATCGGCCACGCGCACGCGGCCGCGGCGGAGGTCGGCGCGGCCGCCGCAGGCATCATCGGCTCGACGCTGGTGCGGCTGTGCGAGGGTCAGGCCGAGGAGACGTCGGCCCGCTACGACGTCGGGCGCACCGAACGTTCGTACCGCCGCGCGATCGCCGGCAAGACCGGATCGCTGTTCGACGCGTCCTGCCGGCTGGGCGCGATCGCCGCCGGACGGGACGCCGCGACAGCCGACGCGCTGGGACGGTTCGGCATGCGCCTGGGCATCGCCTTCCAGCTCGCGGACGACCTGCTGGACGCCGAACCCGCGCGGGTGCTCGACAAGCCGGTCGGGCAGGACCTGGCCGCGGGCGTGTACACCTACCCCACGCTCTGGGCGATGCGCCGCGACCCGCAGCTGCGGGGCCTGCTGTCCCGGCTGGACGGGCGGGCCGGTACCGACCGGGCTCGTCTTCTCGACGAGGCCGCTCTTCGCATTCGCTGCGGCGGAGCCCTGGTGGTGACGCGCCAGGTGATCGAGCGGCAGCTGACGCGGAGCCTGCGCTCACTCGGCGCGCTCGGTGGCGCGGGTGTCGCGCTGCTCGAGGACGTGGCGCGTGCCGTCGGTGCGCCGCGCGGACCGGATTCATCCGCCGCGGGGGTACCGCTGTGATCGAGGGCTCACATACCGCCCGGCACACGGCCGCAGCGGTGATGGCTCGGTCGTCAAAACCGGCACAGATCGGTCTCATCCGGCACCAAACGCACCACCACACCACCGTCTTGACCTGCCGGCGGGACGTCGCTCGCACCGGCCTCGCGGTCGCCATCGGGACACTGGTTCCGGTTTCACCGGCCAATCGATGGTGTTGGTGGAACGATGGAGGGCGTGGGAACCGCGAAATCTACTATGCCTGCTATCTCGCCACTTGCCGGCGAGCCGATTGAGCGTGCCGATGCCGAGCGGCTCGCGGGAGTGCTGAAGGCGATCGCCGACCCGGCCCGGCTGCGACTGCTCAGTCTGATCCAGTCCGCTCCGGAGGGCGAGGCGTCCGTGAGTGACCTCACCGCGCCGCTCGGCCTCTCCCAGCCGACCGTGAGCCATCACCTTCGTATCCTCACCGAGGCCGGCCTGCTCGAACGCGAGAAGCGCGGCGTCTGGGCGTACTACCGCCTGGTGCCGTCCACGATCGCGACGATCGCCGACCTGTTGACCCCGCCCCGCAAACGGGCGACGAAGCGGGCCCGCTGAGCAGCGCTGTCCCCCGCGCGGGGAGCACACGGCGCCGCTGAACGACGGCACGCAGGTGCCGGGACCATCCCCGCGTGCGCGGGGGTGGTCCGAACCTGCCGGACGGCGAAGACGGAGGACGTGGTACCTCGGCAGCCTCGCCGCGATCCTGGCGTTTCGCGTCGGGTTGCCGATCTGGCGCTCGGCCTACCACCGGCTGCGGGTCGCGTCCGTCGACGTCGAGACGACCGGCGTGGTGTCGGTCCACGTCACCGGCCGTCACCTGGATCGGATGCGGACCCGGTCCGGGCAGTTCTTCATCTGGCGGTTCCGCGACGGTCCCGGCTGGACCCGTGGCAACCCGTACACCGTCTCCGCCGCCCCGGCCGACGACCGGCTCCGGGTGACCGTCCAAGCGGTCGGCGACGGCAGTGCGCGGGCCGCCCGGCTGCGGCCGGGCACCCCCGTGTTCGTCGAGGGCCCGTACGGCACGATGACCGCGCAGCGGCGCCGGCACCCGCACGCGCTGTTCGTCGCCGCCGGCGTGGGGATCATCCCGATCCGGGCGCTGCTGGAGGACATGCCGTTCGCGCCGGGTGAGGCGACGCTCATCTACCGGTACTCCGACCGGCAGCACGCGATCTTCGTTCCGGAGCTCGACGACCCGGCCGGCCGTCGGGGCATCGTCGTGCACCACCTGCCCGGCCCCCGCCGCATCGACGGCAGCTGGCAGGCCGCGGGTGTCGGCTCGGACGTCGACGACGCCGAAGCGCTCCTTCGGCTGGTACCACAGATCACCGCGACCGACGTGTTCGTCTGCGGACCGCCACGGTTCATCACCGCGGTCAAGGCCGCGGCCCGCCGGGCCGGAGCCGACCGTGCGGACCTGAACTCCGAAGACTTCGCGTGATAGCGGGGAAACCGACCGGCGGCGCCTCCCGCCGCCCCAGGGCGGCAAGCCCGCTGAGCGAAAATAGCCGGAGGAGGTGTTCGTGGCCCGTCGCAGTCCACAGGTCCTCGTCGTCGACGACGACCGCGGGGTGCGCGCCGCCCTGGCCCGGGGCCTGCACCTGGAAGGGTTCGACGTGCACGAGGCCGCCGACGGTCCGGCGGCCCTGGCCCGGATCACCGCCGAACCGCCCGCTGTGGTCGCGCTCGACGTGGTCATGCCCGGCATGAGCGGCGTGCAGGTCGTCCGCACGCTGCGGGAGCAGGGCCGCACCCTGCCGGTGTGCATGCTGTCCGCCCGCGACGAGGTCGACGACCGGGTGGCGGGGTTGGCCGCCGGCGCCGACGACTACGTCGTGAAGCCGTTCTCCATCGGTGAGCTCGCCGCGCGGCTGCACGCGCTGGTCCGGCTGCACGCCAGCAGTGACCGGCGGCCGGTGACCGTCGCCGGCCTGGTCATCGAGCCGGCCCGGCGGATCGTCACCCGCGGCGGCGGCGACCTGGAGCTGACCTCCCGCGAGTTCGATCTGCTGCTCGCGCTCGCCCGGCACAGCGGGCAGGTCCTGAGCCGCAACCAGCTCCTCGAGCTGGTCTGGGGCTACACCTGGGACGTCGACAGCAACGTCGTGGATGTCTTCATCGGGTACCTGCGCAAGAAGCTCGAGGCCGGCGGGACCGCCCGCATCCTGCACACCGTCCGCGGCGTCGGGTTCGTGCTGCGACCATGAGCCGGCCCGAGCGACCCGGCCCGCGACGGTGGGCCGCCCGGCTGGTCCCGCGCACCGTCCAGTCGCAGGTCGCCGCCGGCGTGGCCGGACTGGTCATGCTCGTCGTCGGCCTGGCCGGGCTGACCATCGCGCTGCGGATCGACCACCGCGACCGCGCCGACGTCGACCGGCAGCTCACCGCCCGCGCCGCGAAGGTGCAGCAGGATGCCGGCAAGCTCCTCGCCGACGGTGAGACGCACACCGCCGACGACTACGGCGGGCTGCTGGCCGGCAGTCAGTCACTGGTGCGGCTCATCGCCGGCGGCCGGGTGGTCGCCGCCCGCGGCGACCAGCCACCGGCGGCGATCCCGGTGCCGACCCGCGACGGGTTCTCGACGATCGACGTCGACGGGGAGCCCTGGCGTTCCCTGGTCCGGCCGCTCGCCGACGGCAGTGGCGCCCGGCTGCAGGTCCTGCAGAGCCTCGAACCGGTCGAGGAGCGCCTCGCCGACGGCCAGCGGATCGTCGTCGCGGTCGCCGTCGCCGCCAGCCTCGCCGCCGCCGGCGGGGTGTGGGCGATCACCGGCGTCGTCCTCGCCCCGCTGCGCCGGCTGCGCAGCGGCGCCCTGCGGATCCGCCCGACCGACCTCGAACAGCGCCTGCCGGTCGCAACCCGGCCGCAGGAGGTCGCCGACCTGTCCGCCACCCTGAACCGCATGCTGGAACGGTTGCGGGCCAGCATGCTGGCCACCCGCCGGTTCACCGCCGACGCCGGCCACGAGCTGCGCACCCCGCTCACCAGCCTCGGCATCGACCTCGAAACCCTGCTGCGCAACCCCGACCTGCCGGCCGCCCGCCGGCAGGAGATCCTCGCCGCGATGACCGCCGAGCACCACCGGATGACCTCCCTGCTCGACGGGCTGCAGACCCTCGCCCGCGGCGACGCCGAGGCCCTGCCCGCCCGCGAAGGCATCGACCTCACCGAACTGCTCGCCGCCGCCGTCGATCGCGCTCGCCGTAAACACCCCACCGTCCGCTACGACCACGCCACCACTCCCCCGGTCGGTGTCGACGGCTGGCGGGCCGGGCTCACCCTCGCCGTGGACAACCTGCTCGACAACGCCGCCCTGCACGGCCGGGCCGACGGCACCGTCGAGGTCCGGATCACCACCACCGAGACCGAGGTGCGGATCGCTGTCGCCGACGACGGACCCGGCATCCCCGCCGACGAGTACGAGTCGATGAAACGCCGCTTCACCCGGGGCCGGCAGCCGCGCAGCGACGGCTCCGGCCTCGGCCTGGCCCTCGTCGACCAGCAGGCCCACCTGCACGGCGGCAGCCTCCGCCTCGGCCCGGCCGCCTCCGGAGGGCTGGAGGCCACCCTTGTCCTGCCAACGCTCCCGCCCCGCCCACATCGACAGCCAGGCCGGAAGTCTTGACGCGGGCACAGAAACGCCGTCGAGCATGGTGCTGACAACAGCACCGGCAAGCCGGGCGAACGCAAGTGGCCCCGAGCAGGGACAGCGTCCGGCCGGTCGTCCCGGGCGCGGGAGTGAACGTTTGCCCGGGAACGGGGCGGGAAGACCATGCCTGACGGCATGGATCCGTTGCGCCAGGACAGGAGTCAGCCATGAGCCAGTCGGCGAGCAACCAGGCCGCGTATGAACAGGACGCATTTGAGAAGGGCGGGAACCGCGAGGCGGCGGCGACGCGACGGGCCTGGCAGGAGGCCGCGGACCGCGATCCCGACGACTTCGACCCGTACGAGTTCGGCCCGGACGGCGAGAACGCCCACGAGAAGAACCCGGCCACCGGGACCGAATACGGCGAGATCAACAGCGCTGCCCGGAGCGTCGTCGGAACCAGGGGTGGTGCCAAGGGGTGAGCGGCCGGACCCGGCCACAAAGGTGAGTCTCTCTTGAAGGTGGGCCGTGGCCGTGGGGGCTTTTTGGGATGCGCTGGTAGCCAACATTGGTCGGCTGACGTTGGCCGAGTGGATTCAGATCATCGCGGCCATCGGTGCGGTCGCCGCAGCGGTTGCCGCCGCCTCGGCCGCCCGCGCGGGGCGTGGCGCGGCCCGGACCGCGGCCAAGCAGTTGCCGGAGTTGCAGAAGCAGGTCGAGATCAATGCGGCGCAGGCGAAAGCCGCCGACGAGCAGGTCGGCCTCGCTCAAGAAATGCTGAAGGCCGCCACGGTGGCGGTCCGGGAAGCGGCACGCGCCCGGACGGACGAGCGGGCTCCCCTCGTCGTCGCGCTGCTGGAGGCGCCGCAATGGCCCCCGCTGGTCGATCCGACGCGTGATCGGATGCCCTATGGGAGCGAACTGCGACTGCTTGACGATCGTGCCGTGGCGCAGGCCGAAGCGGCCTCGCCGGCGCGGCTCTTCAAACGAAACGGCGAGCGGAACCAGCTCCTGTGGTTTCAGACCCGGGGTGTGCTGATCAACGAGGGCGCGACCACCGCACGGGTACGACTCGATGAGGAGGCCCAGTTCGTGGAGGCGACCGCCGCGAGGAGAGAGCGCCTCCTGCGACCGGGAGAGGTGGCCCGGTTCGAATGGGGGGCGGGTCACACGATCGCGGAGTGGGCGGACGCCCGGGAGAAACCCGACCCGCCCAACCCGCTCGGCGCCTGCTTCCTGACGATCACCGTGTTCGACTCGTTCGAGCACGGCATTTTCGACCACATTCACGTCGTCATGAGCGGCCGGCCGATCGTCCCGGTCGACGCCGCTTTCGACGAAGTGCGGCTCGCTTCCCTGGAGTCCGAGGCGGAGATGGGCGTCACGGTCTTCCCCACCCGGCGCACGCACCGCTCCGACGGTTCGCGAAGGGAGCCTCTCCCCTGGGACGGCACGTACGCGCCGTGGTGGCGGCAGAACGGACGGCGCACCGCGGAGCGGGCGTAGGTGGCATCAGCCGATCGAGCCTGTCGTTCCGCGCCGCCGAGGCGGTAGGTTGGCGCCGGACGTCCGTGCCGACGGTCACGTAGGGAGCACGCCGTGGCGGTGCCGAGTTCCGACCAAGCCCTCACCGTGCTCGGCCGGCTGCTCGGGCCGGACCCGGTGGCCTACACCGAACTGCTCCGCGCGGGTGGGCAGATCCCGGGGTACCTCCCGGAGGGATTCGGCCAGGTCGACCCCCAGCACGAGGGCACGCAGTGGTTGTGGACCGATCCGCCGCCGATGGACGTCGGCGGGTACGGGAACCCGGAGCGGTTCGCGCTGCCGGGGGCCGGGCGGACCGTCTGGCTCCCGCCGGACAAGGTGCTGCCGGAGGACTCCGGGTGTACCGACGATGAGCGCGGCGCGTACCGGCGGCGCAGCGTCGACCTCGCGATGCGGGGCGGCACCACGTCCGGCGTCGTGTACCCGCTGGCCGTGTGCGAGATCGCCCGCCAGTACCGGGTCCGCAACGTCGGCGGCGCATCGGCCGGGGCGATCGCGGCGGCAGCGACCGCGGCCGCCGAGCTCGGGCGCAGCGGGCGGATGCTGGAGCCGGGGCGGGTCGCCGACGCGCGGTACGCCGAGCTGTCGGACGCGGATCGGCAGGCCGGGCATGTGCGGTCCGGGTTCGCCGGTCTGTCGGACCTGATCGCGTGGCTCAGCCAGGTCGACCGCAAGGACGGCGACCGGTACCGGCTGGCGCAGCTGTTCCGGGCCGGGCCAGAGGTGCGGGACCGGCGGGTGTTCGCGGTCGTCGTGGCCGTGATGCGGCAGCGGCTGTGGGCCGTGCCGGTCACCGCGCTGCTCGCGTTCGGCTGGAGGTCGAAGCTGGCGCTCGCCCTGCTCACCGTGGCCGGAGTACTGCTCACCGGGTGGGTCGGCACGCACCTGGCCTGGCCTTCGCCGCAGCGCCCGGCGTCGTTCTGGTGGGGCGCGCCCGACCTGCTCCTCGCCTTCGTCCTCGCGACCGCGCTGCTGACCGCGGCGCCGCGCCTGCGCCCCAAGGCGGGCGACCCGGCCGGCCTGCCGCCGTGGGTCGACAGGCTGCGGAAGGTCTCCAGCCGGTACCAGCGGCCCGGCACCCGCGCGGGCATGCTCGCGCCGCTCGCGGCCGTGCTGGTCGTGGCCGCGCTCATGGTGGCGGCCGCGGTCGGCTGGTGGAACTGGGTCGCGGGGCTGCTCGTCGGCATCGTGCTGAGCACCGCGATGGCCGCCGTGGTGGTCGCGGCGATTCTCACGTACCTCGGCAAGCAGCACGACTACGGCTACGGCCTCCTCGCCGGGGCGCCGGAGGCCGGGAAGGTGCGGCGCACGCTCGCCGAGTTCCTGGCCGGCGCGGCCGAACCGGACGTCACGCGCGGCCTCGTGCACTGGCTCGGCGACTGCTTCAGCGAGCTGGCCGGCCTGGAGCGCGGCACGGTGCTGCGGTTCGGCCACCTGTGGCACGGTCCGCGATGGGCGCCCGGCGGACCGCAGCGCGACGTCGAGCCGCGTTCCCGCCTCGTGAACCTGCAGCTCGTCACGACCGACCTGACCCGCCAGCGGCCCTACGTGTTGCCGCTCGACGCCGACGCCGAGCCGCTGTACTTCGACCCGGCGGACCTCAAGGGCGTGTTCGCCGAGCCGGTCGTCGCGGCCATGTGCGAGACCGGGCAGGTCACGGTCGGCGGCCTGACCCTGCACCGGCTGCCGGACCCGTGGGACCTGCCGGTGGTGGTCGCCGTGCGGCTCAGCATGGCGCTGCCCGGTCTGTTCAAGGCGGTCCGGCTGTACCGGCTCAACGGCCCCACCACGATCCGCGACGACCTCGGCCGGGGCGTGACGGAGTCCGGCCGCGTGTTGCGGTGGCCGCCGGACGACGAGGTTCGCGCCGAGGAGCTGTGGTTCTCCGACGGTGGCATCACGTCGAACTTCCCGGTCCACCTCTTCGACACGCTCCTGCCGGCGTGGCCGACGTTCGGCCTGAACCTCGGCGAGCACCCGGCGGCGTTCCCGCACCAGGACGTCTGGCTGCCGCAGGACTGGCAGGCCGGCCGCGCGCCGTCGAGCACGGTTCCGGGGTCCCTGTTCGGCTTCGTCATGACCATCCTGGACACGGCGCGGAACTGGCGTGACACGATGCAGACGGGGATGCCGGGGTACCGCGGGCGCGTCGCCTGGGTCCGGCAGCGGCCCGACGAGGGCGGCGAGAACCTGTTCATGCCCCGCGAGATCATCGCGTCGATGGCCCTGCGCGGTGCCCTGGCCGGCGCCCGGCTGAGCCGCCGCTTCGCGAACTCCGCCCAGTGGACCCGGTACCGCTGGCTGCGCCTGCGGATCGGCCTGGACAACGCCCAGCAACTGCGCCACGCGGTACACGGGAACGCCCCCGCCTACAGCGACCTGCTGGCCTCGCCCGAGCGCCTGCCCGGCCCCGACGACACCTACCCGTACGACCCGTGGTCGGCCGGCATCGAGTGGTACGAGCCGGCGGACCGGGAGGCGTTCTGGCGGGCGGCCACGGGCATGCTCGGCGACGTGGCCAGGGACCCGGCGCCGACGGCGATCCTGGCCGAGGGTGGTCCCCGGCCGCACCCGAACCTGTCCCAGATCCCGCCCATGTAGGCGACGAAGCTCCCTCTCCCCGGGTCCCGCTGCGGGACCCACTCCAGCGTCACGGTTGCCGACTTCGCGCTGCAGCAGCAGCCGGGTGCGGTCATGTCGCCGTGCCCTGCGCCTGACGCACTGCGCGGCACCGCGGACCCGACGGTGCAGCGAACGTAGTGATGATGGCCGAAGTGACGAATTTCGTCACTTCCAAGCTTCAATATGACGAGTTCGTAAGATCTATGGACAGGAAAGTGGCGTGGCTCGTAGAGTCGGGCATCTTCCAATGATCCCTGGAGATCTGATCCTGGAGATGACGTTGAACGCTGCCGCTCAGGAAAGCCCCGCCCTTTCCGCGACCGAACTGCACGCCGCGGCCACCGTCGTGGACGGAAGCACGGTCATCGAGCTCTCCGACGCGCACCTCGACCGCATCCGCCGCGGTGGCGTCACCGCCGTCAACCACACCGTGACCTCGCCGTACGCGGACACCGCCACCGCGCTGCGGCAGGTGAACCGGTGCCGCCGCTGGATCGACGCGCACGCCGACCGGGTGATGCTCGCCCTGAGCGTCGCCGACGTCGAGCGGGCCAAGGCCGAGGGCAAGGAGGCCGTGATCCTCGGGCCGCAGGACACCGAGATGATCGGGGTGAACCTCGACCTGCTCGGCACCTTCTACGACCTGGGCGTGCGCATCCTGCAGCTGACCTACCAGCGGCAGAACCTGCTCGGCGCCGGCTGTGGGGAGGACACCGACCCGGGCCTCACGCACAAGGGCCGCATCTTCGTCGCGGCGATGAACGAGCTCGGCATCGCCGTGGACGTCTCGCACTGCGGCGAGCGCACCGGGCTCGACGCCATGGAGGCGTCGGCGACGCCGGTCGTCGTCACGCACTCGTTCTGCGACGCGAAGTCGCCGCACATCCGGGCGAAGTCCGACGCGTTCCTGCGCCGGCTCGCCGACCAGGGCGGGGTCATCGGCATCACCACCCTGTCGGGGTTCCTGTACTACCCGGACGAGCCGTCCCGGCGTCCGGACCTGGCCCGCTTCGTGGAGCACCTCAGCCACGTCGTGGAGGTCGCCGGCGTCGACCACGTCGCCGTCGCCACCGACTACGACGAGACGCTCACCGAGGCGATGCGGGCCGAGCAGCTCAAGGACAAGGAGTTCAAGAGCCTGCTCGGCGACTGGAAGTGGGAGGAGCGGCGGGCGATCGGCATGGACGACGCCGGCGAGTTCCCCAACTTCACCGAGGCGCTCCTGGCCGGAGGGTTCTCTCCGGCTGACGTGACGAAGGTCCTCGGCGGCAACTGGCTGCGGGTGTTTGGGGAGGCGTGGAACCCGGCCGGCCGGTAGGCGCGAGTTGAGAGATCAGCCAAGGAGACCCATGGGAACGCGATTCATGACCAGAGTGCTCGCGGGGGGCATCGTCGCGGCGCTCGCGGCCGGTTGCTCCGGAGGCGAGCCGCCGAACAGCGACAGCGGTACCAGCACCAATGACGGCCTGACCAAGAACGTCCGGCTGGAGGACGAGTCGCAGCCCGCGGGCACGCCGAAGTCCGGCGGCCGGCTGCGGATCATGATCCGGCTGGACGCCAACGAGCTCGACCCCCACAAGATGTCGGAGACCTCGGCCTTCGTCATCAACGAGCAGATCTACGAGTCGCTGGTGGAGTCCTACCGTGGCGAGATCAAGCCGGCGATCGCCGAGTCGTGGCAGCAGAGCAGCGACGGGCTCACCCTGACGTTCAAGCTGCGTGACAACGCCTACTTCCACAGCGGCCGCAAGGTGACGTCGGCCGACGTGAAGTACTCGATCGAGCGGATCAAGAACCCGGCGACCCGGGCACCGCGGGCCCGCAGCTACGAGAGCATCACCGCGGTCGAGACGCCCGACGAGCGCACCGCGGTCCTCAAGCTCAGCAAGCCCAACGCGGCCATCCTGACCCTGCTGTCCACCGCCGCGTCGTCCGTCGTGGACAAGACGGTGGTCGACGAGAAGGGCGGGCTCAACACCGCCGTCGACGGCGGCAGCGGCCCGTTCAAGATCGCGTCGCGGGTGGCCGGGCAGACCATCAAGCTCGACAAGCACAGCCAGTACTGGCAGGCCGGCGTTCCCTACCTCGACGGGCTGGACTTCACGTTCAACCCCGACGACAACGCCCGCGCCGCCGCGGTGCGCAGCGGCACCGTCGACTTCCTGTGGCGGCCCGCGCCGGAGTTCATCGACGCCCTGAAGAAGGACGAGAAGCTCAAGTGGTACGGCGGGTCCGGCTCGCTCTCGCTGCACCTGCGCCTCAACACGTCCAAGGCTCCCTACGACAACGTGAAGGTGCGTCAGGCGATCTTCTACGCGCTCGACCGGCAGGAGATCCTCAACGTCGCCAACTCCGGCTTCGGCACCGCGCTCAACGCGGGCTACCTGCCGCCGGACCGCTACGGTGCGCTCACCACGCCGGTCTACAGCACGGCGAACATCGACAAGGCCAAGCAGCTGCTCACCGAGGCGGGCCTGCCCAACGGCTTCGAGGCGAAGCTCATGGTCATCGCCACCTCCGCGTTCCAGGTGCGCTCGGCCGAGGTCGAGCAGCAGCAGCTGGCGAAGATCGGCATCAAGGTGACCATCGAGTCGGTCGAGTCCACGATCGCCGACACGAAGACGAAGTCGGGCGAGTTCGACATGTACCAGTCGGGCTTCGGCCTGACCTATGACCCGGACGAGCGGTTCAGCGCGAGCTTCCTCAAGGGCGGCGGCCTGAACTACGGCAACTGGACCGACCCCGAGTACGAGCAGCTGATCGTCCAGGCCCGCTCGGAGCTCGACAAGGACAAGCGGGCGGCGCTCTACCAGCAGGCCGAGAAGATCCTGGCCGAGCGTGGCCCGGTGGCGATGACGTTCCTCAACGCCGACTTCGACGTCGTGCAGAAGGACGTCATGGGCTACAAGGGCGACCCGACCCCGACGTACCGCTTCTACCGCAACATCTGGCTCGACCGATGACGCACCGGAGGGGCGCCCCGGGGGTGGGGCGCCCCTCCGGGCACCCCGCAGCGAAAGGCAACGCCATGGAAGACGTCCCCCTGAGCCATCGCTACATCATCGCCGCCCGGCTCAAGGGCTACCTCAACAAGCACGCCGAGGCCGTCGCCCTGCTCACCGAGGCGCTCGAGCTCGAGCCGGGCGACCCGCGCCTGCTGCGTTTCCGCGGGCACCGGCGGATCTCGGTCCGCGACTACCGGGGCGCCATCGAGGACCTGCGCACCGCCGCGGACCGGCTCGACGAGGTCGAGGACGAGCACGAGATGTACCAGCCCGAGGTGGAGCGGGACGTCGTCAGCCTGATCCTCGGCCGGCCCGACCGGGTGCGCCCGCAGCACCTCACCGAGACGATGGCGGCGGCCGACCCCGGCGCGCTGGCGCGGTACAACACCACCCTGCACACGTCGGTGTGGTACCACCTCGGCGTCGCCCAGTACCTCGACGGCGACCTCGAGGGCTGCCTGCCCAGCTTCCACGCGGCCGAGCGCTCCGCCCGCCACCAGGAGGGGGTCGTCGCATCGCAGGACTGGCAGTACATGGCGCTGCGCCGGCTCGGCCGGGCGGACGAGGCCGAGCGGGTGCTCGACCGGTTCCGGCAGATCGCGGTCGTCGACGAGGACCACCTGGTCGGCTACGAGGGTCGGATGCGCCTGTACACCGGCGAGCTCACCCCCGAGCAGCTGTGGGCGATGTGCGACGGCGACAGCCTCAAGACCGTGACCCAGGGCTACGGACTGGGGAACTGGCACTACTACAACGGCGACGTCACCAAGGCCCGCGAGGTCTTCGACGGCGTCCTCAAGACCGGCGTCACGCACGCCTTCGCCTACCTGGCGGTCACGTCCGAGTACTCCCGCAACCCCGATTTCGCGACGGCGACGAAGGAGCACTGAGCACCATGGCGATCATCCGGGCCGAGATCGGCCACCGCGACCAGGAGACCAAAGAGGCGATCATCGCCGAGCTGACCGACGTCCTGGTCAAGTACGGCTCGCCGCGCGAGAACACCCACGTCCTGCTCTACGAGGTCTCCTACGACAACTGGGCCAAGGGCGGCGTGACCTACAACAACCGGAAGAAGAAGGCCCAGGAGAGCTCGTGACGGGCCCGCACGTACTGCTCACCCCGAACCTCGCCGAGCTGGTCCCGGGGCTGCGGGCCGACTACCCGCAGTGCCGGTTCACGCCGATCCCCGAGGACGAGCCGGTCCGCGACGAGTGGCTCGACGCCGAGATCATCCTGCGCAGTGCCATGAACGAGGACACGTTCGAGGAGCTGCTGAGCAAGTGCGACCGGCTGCGCTGGGTCCAGATCACCGCGGCCGGCTTCGACTGGGTCGGCGGCGAGGTCTGGCAGCGCCGCCTCGACGAGGGCCTGGTGTACACCCGCTCGCCCAACTCCTACAACGTGCCGATCGCCGAGTACGTCATCGGCGCGGTGCTCATGCACGGCCGGGCATTCCCGGCGCTGCGCGAGGCCCAGCAGCGGCACGAGTGGATCCGTCTGGTCGGCAAGGACGTCATCGGCAGCACGATGCTGGTCTTCGGCACCGGCGGGATCGGCTCGGAGGTGGCGTGGCGCGCGAGCGCGCTCGGCGCCACCGTGCTCGGCGTCAACCGCACGGGCACGCAGGTCGACGGCTTCGCGCAGGTCGTGCCGTTCGCCGACCATTTCGCGCTGCTGCCCGAGGCGGATGCGGTCGTACTGGCGATGCCGCTGACGACGGAGAACCGGTACTTCTTCGGGGCGGAGCACTTCGCGGCCATGCGGGCGGGCGCCGTACTGGTGAACGTCGGCCGGGGTGCGCTCGTCGTCGAGGACGCGCTCGTCGACGCCATGCGCGGCGGGCGGATCGGCGGCGCCGTCCTCGACGTGTTCGAGGAGGAGCCGCTGCCGCCGGAGCACCGGCTGTGGGACCTGCCGAACACGACGATCACCCCGCACACCTCGTTCCGGGGATCGGGCAACCTGCAGCGGCTCGGCGCCGACTTCCGCGCCAACCTGGACCGGTACCTGACCGGCGAGCCGCTCGCCGGCACGCATCGCCAACCGGACCTCGGCTACTGACGGTCCCGAGCAGGAACAGGCGGCCCACCCGAAGTCTCCCGGGTGGGCCGCCGCTGTGCGTGGCCGTCTCAGCGCAGCAGGGTGCGGGCAGCGGCGAGGATGTCCGCCTCGCCGAGCAGGACCTGGTCGGCCGCCGGGCCGAGGGGCACGTAGCTGTCGACGCTGTTGACCCGGGCGATCCGGCCGGCGAAGCCGGCGTCGACCAGGGCCGCGACCACCGCCTCGGAGACGCCGCCGCTCGCGCGGGTCTCGTCGACGACGAGAACCCGGGAGACCCCGTCGAGCGCGGCGCGCAGGCCGGCCGCGGGCAGCGGGGCGAGCCACTGCAGGTCCACCACGCGGGTCTGCACACCCTCGCCGGCCAGCACGGCCGCCACCCGCAGGCTCATCGGCACGCCGTTGCCGAACGTGACCACGGCCAGGTCGCCGCCCTCCCGGACGGTGCGCACCGCGCCCAGCGGCGCCTCGGCCCACTCCGGCGGCGCCGCGTAGCCGGCCAGCCAGCCGCCGTCGCCCTCGGCGTGCAGGTCGCGCGTGTGGTACAGGGCGATCGGCTCCAGCAGGACGCACACCCGGCCCTCCTGCTCGGCCAGGGCGAGGCACTGGCGCAGCAGGGCGGGGGCGGTGGCCGGGTGCGACGCGACCGCGAGTGCGAGGCCGGGGATGTCGCGCAGCACCGCGACCGAGTTGTCGTTGTGGAAGTGCCCGCCGAAGCCCTTCTGGTACGCCAGCCCGGCGATCCGCACGACCATGCCGTTCTGGTACTGCCCGGCGGAGAAGAACCGCAGCGACGCGGCCTCGCCGCGCAGCTGGTCCTCGGCGTTGTGCAGGTAGGCGAGGTACTGGATCTCCGGGACGGGCAGGGTGCCGGCCAGGGCGCCGCCGAGCGCCAGCCCGAGGATCGACTGCTCGTCGAGGAGCGTGTCGAAGACCCGGCCGCCGCCGAACGCCTTGCGCAGCCCGCGGGTGACGCCGTAGACGCCGCCCTTGCGGGCCACGTCCTCGCCGAACACCTGGGCGGAGGGCCGGGCCAGCAGCGCGTCGTGCAGGGCCGCGTTGATCGACTGGGCGAGGGTGAGCGGTCCGCGCGCCTCGGGAAGCTTCCCGCCGAAGGCGGCCTCCCGGCCGTCGCCGGCGCGCGCGGCGGCCGCGCTGACGGCCTCCGGGCGGCGGTCGGTCAGCGGCGCGGTCACCGCGGCCGGGTCGGCCAGCCGCTCGACCCGGCCCACCAGCAGCCGCGCCTCGTCCATGACGAGCTTGCGGGCGTCCTCGTAGCGGGCGAGGCACTCGGCCGGGCTCAGGATGCCGCGCCGGGCCAGCGCCGCCGCGGTGGCCAGGACCGGGTCGCGGGCGTAGTCGGCGAGGATCTCCGACCGGCCGCGGTAGGCCAGTTCCGCGTCGGAGCCGGCGTGGCCCATGAACCGCACGGTGCCCAGGTGCAGCACGACCGGCCGGCGCTCGGCGCGGACCCGGCGCGCCGCGGTGGCCGCGACCGCGAGCAGGTGGGCCGGGTCGGTGCCGTCGGCGTGGAGGTACTCGATGCCGGGCAGCGACGACAGTGCCCGCCGCACCCAGCCGTGCGGTGTGCGGGTGCTGATCCCGATGCCGTTGTCCTCGCAGACGAGCAGCAGCGGCATCGGCAGGCCCTGGTGGGCGCTGTAGCCGACGGCGTTGAGCGCGCCTGCGGCGGTGGAGTGGTTCAGCGAGGCGTCGCCGAAGCTGCACACCACGACCGCGTCGTCGGGGTACTGCCGGCGGACGGTGGCCCGGCCCAGGTTGAAGGCCAGGCCCATCGCGCGCGGCAGGTGCGACGCGATCGTCGAGGTCTGCGGGATGATGTTCAGGGCGCGGTGGCCGAAGACCTTGTGCCGGCCGCCGGAGATCGGGTCGTGCCGGGACGCCGCGGCCGAGTGCAGCACGTCGGCGATCGGGGTGGCGCCGGGCACCTGGCCGGCCCGGGCCGCGTAGAACCCGCCGGAGCGGTAGTGCAGCAGCGCCGGGTCGGTCGGGCGCAGCGCCAGCGCGACGGCGGCGTTGCTCTCGTGGCCGCTGGAGCCGATGGTGTAGAACCCCTCCTTCTGGGCCTGCAGCCAGCGCAGCGCCAGGTCCAGGTGGCGGGCCTGGACCTGGGCCTCCCAGTAGTCCAGCAGGACCGTGCGGTCGACCTCGGTGTCGTCGGCGGTGCCGGTGGGCGCTTCGGACGACCATGCGGTGAGCCGGCGGACGACGTGCTCGTCGATGGATTCCACGACGGAGGGCTCCAGTTCAGCGGTTCGTGCGGCCGCGCAGCCGCGGGTCGAGGACGTCGCGCAGGGTGTCGCCGAGCAGGTTGAACCCGAGCACCGCGATCATGATGCAGAGGCCCGGTACCACCGACGGCCAGATCGACAGTTCCATGAAGGCCTTGCCGTTGGACAGCATCGAGCCCCAGGACGGCTGCGGCGGCTGGACACCGAGGCCGAGGTACCCCAGCGACGCCTCGATCAGGATGGCGTAGGCGATGCTCGTGGTGAACTGCACCGCGATCGGCGCGATCGAGTTGGGCAGGACGTACTTGACGATGAGGCGGGCGTTGCTCAGCCCCACCGCCTGCCCGGACTCGACGAACGGCTCACGCCGCACGGACATCGCCGTGCCCCGCACGACGCGGGCGAAGCTGGGGATGAAGACGAGCACCAGGGCGAGGATCAGGTTCTCCGTCCCCGGCCCGCGGGCGGCCACGACGGCGAGGGCCAGCAGCAGGGTCGGGAAGGCGAACATGATGTCGGTGACCGGGGTGATGACCGCGTCGAGGAACCCGCCGTAGAAGCCGGCGAGCAGGCCGAGCAGCACGCCGACGGCGGCGGCGCAGCCGACCACGACCAGGCTGACGGCGAGCGAGGTGCGCGCGCCGTAGAGGGCCCGGCTGAGCAGGTCGCGACCGGCCTCGTCGGCGCCGAGCAGGAAGGTGCCACCGGGCTGGGCCAGGCGCTGGTTGGACATCGCGGTCGGGTCGTAGGGCGCGATGAGCGGTGCCAGCGCCGCGGCCGCGGCGATGAGCAGCACGATGCTCAGGCCGACGGCGCCGACCTTGTCCCGCGTCAGCTGCCGCAGCAGCGCGCCGGCGGTGCGCAGCCGTCCGAGCCGGCGCGCCTGGACCTCCGTGACGGTGTCGACCTCAGTGACCACTGCGCAGCCTCGGATCCAGGTAGGTGTAGACGAGGTCGACCAGGTAGTTGACCAGGACGTAGAAGAAGGCGAGGAAGAGCAGGGTGCCCTGGACGACCGGGTAGTCGCGCTGGCTGATCCCGCGGATGACCATCGTGCCGAGGCCGGGCCAGGCGAAGACCTGCTCGACGATGACGGTGCCGCCGAGCAGTGCGCCGAGCTCGATGCCGAGCACGGTCACGACCGGGATGAGCGAGTTGCGCAGGGCGTGGCGGACCATGATGACCCGCTCGGCCAGTCCCTTGGCGCGGGCGGTGCGCACGTAGTCCTGGTTGAGCACCTCCAGCATGCTGGAGCGGGTCATCCGCATGTTGATCGCGGCGAGGCTGGCGCCCAGGGTGACGGCCGGGAGCACCAGGTACCGCACGTTGTCGAGCAGGCCGCCGCCCTCGCTGGCGCCCTGGGAGGGCAGCCAGCCGAGGGAGACGGAGAAGACGTACACGAGCAGGATGCCCAGCCAGAAGTTGGGCACCGACAGGCCGATGAGCGACACGACCCGGGCGACGGCGTCGAGCGGGCCGTTGCGCCGGGTGGCGCTGAGGATCCCGAGCGGGATCGAGAGCAGGACGGCGACCAGCAGCGCGGAGATGGCCAGCAGCAGCGTGGACGGGAGCCGCTGCAGGATCTCGTCGAGCACCGGCTGGCCGGTGCGCATCGAGGTGCCCAGGTCGCCGCGCAGGAGGTCGCCGAACCAGGTGAAGAACTGTTCGTGCACGGGCATGTCGAGCCCGAAGTACCGGCGCATCTCCGCCTCGACCGCGGGGTCGCCGAAGTCCTGTCCCATGATGGAACTGATCACGTCGCCCGGGATCATCCGGATGACCAGGAACGAGATCACCGAGATCCCGAACAGGACGGGGACGACGGTCAGCGAGCGGATCAGCGTGATGCGCAGCATGGCGGGCTCCCCTGCCGGTCAGTGCTCGTAGCCGGACAGCCCGGGTTCGGCGCCGGCGTCCCAGCCCGGCTCCTCGTCGTCGTCGGTGCCGGCGAGGTCGCGCGCCCACTCGTGCGCCCGCTTGGCGACCCGCAGCACCATCACCGACCGGCTCTCCATCACGCCCTCCAGGTGGCCCAGGCTCTCGGTCCAGAACCGGCGCATGGTGTTGGTGGAGGCGAAGTAGCCGACGGCGATGATGTCGAACTGGCCGGTCACGTGGTAGACGTAGGCCATCTCGGGCATGCCGGCAAGCTTCTCGATGAGCTGCTCGGTGGCGCCGGGGGCGCTCTGGATCTCGAAGATCGTGTGCACCGGGCGGCCCATGAAGGCGGCGCTGGGGATCGCGGAGAACTGCAGCTTGCCCTCGGCGAGCAGCCGGTCGATCCGGCGCCGCACCGACCCTTCGGAGAGGCCGACCTTGGCCGCCAGCGCGACGTTGGTCTGCCTCGGGTCCTGCACGAGCTCCCGGATGATGCTGCGATCCTTCACGATCGAGCTCTTGGATGTCATCGGCTCCAACTCTCAATCGACGTAATTCGTCGCTCGCCGGAGCCTAGACGACGAAGATCGGCTGTGCAACACTCCCGGTTGACGAATGGCGACGTTCGTGCCCGGAGTTTTGGGGAGATTCGATGGTCTTGCTGGAGGTGCGCGAACTGCGCACAGAGTTCCGTGCGGCGCAGGGCTCCGTGACCGCCGTCGACGGCGTCTCGTTCACCGTCGACGCCGGCGAGATGGTCGCGCTCGTCGGCGAGTCCGGCTGCGGCAAGTCGGCGACCGCGCAGTCCATCATGGGCCTGATCGTTCCGCCGGCCGGACAGGTCACCGGCGGGCAGGTGCTCTTCGAGGGGCGCGACCTGCTCCGGCTGCGCCGCCGCGAACTGCGGGCCGTGCGCGGCAAGGGCATCGCGATGATCTTCCAGGACCCGATGACCTCGCTGAACCCGGTGCTCACCATCGGCCGGCAGATCACCGAGACCCTGCGGGCGCACCTCGGCCTGAGCCGCCGGGCCGCCCGGACCCGGGCCGTCGAGCTGCTGGAGATGGTGCGCATCCCGGCCCCGGAGAGCCGGCTCGGCGCCTATCCGCACCAGCTCTCCGGCGGCATGCGGCAGCGCGTCATGATCGCGATGGCACTGTCCTGCAACCCCCGGCTCATCCTCGCCGACGAGATCACCACCGCGCTCGACGTCACGATCCAGGCGCAGATCCTCGACCTGCTGCGGGACCTGGCCCGGGAGACCTCCACCGCCGTCCTGTTCATCACCCACGACCTCGGCGTCGTGGCGGGCATGGCCGAGCGGGTCAACGTCATGTACGCGGGCCAGATCGTCGAGCGGGCCGGGACCGTCGACCTGTTCCACCGCCCGCAGATGCCCTACACCTGGGGCCTGCTCGGCTCGGTGCCGCGCCTGGACCTGGTCCGCGGCGGCCGGCTGCGGCCGATCGCGGGCCGCCCGCCCGAGCTGACCGCGATGCCGCCCGGCTGCCGGTTCGCGCCGCGCTGCGCACACGCCCGCGAGCGCTGCGCGGGCGCCGTGCCCGACCTCGTCCCCACCCACCAGGTGCCGGACCGCGGCCAGCTGCACCGCTGCTGGGGCATGCGCCCGGCGAGCGAGGGCGGCTGGCTGTCCAACGACGACCGGTTCGCCGAGCAGCCCTTGGAGGCGCGATGATCCCGCTGGTCCAGGTGCGCGACCTCGCGGTCGACTTCAAGGTGCCCCGCCGGGGCTCGCTGCTGCCGGCCCGGCTGCGCGCGGTGTCCGGCGTCGACCTCGACATCCGCCGCGGCGAGATCCTCGGCGTGGTCGGCGAGTCGGGCTGCGGCAAGTCCACCACCGGGCGGGCCATCCTCCAGCTGCTGCGGCCCAGCCGGGGCACCGTCACGTTCGACGGCACCGAGCTGACGACGCTGCGCGGCCGCCGGATGCGGGCGATGCGCCGCCGGATGCAGATGATCTTCCAGGACCCCTACGCGTCGCTGAACCCGCGCATGACCATCGGCGAGCTCATCGAGGAGCCACTGCTCGTGCACGCCGACCTCTCCGCCACCGGGCGGCGCGCGAAGGCGCAGGAGACGATGCAGCTGGTCGGGCTCAGCGACCGCTGGCACGACCGCTACCCGCACGAGTTCTCCGGCGGCCAGCGCCAGCGGGTCGGTATCGCGCGGGCGCTGGTCAGCGGGCCCGACTTCGTCGTCGCCGACGAGCCCGTCTCCGCCCTCGACGTCTCCGTCCAGGCACAGATCGTCAACCTCCTCGAACAGCTGCAGGAGGAGCTGGGCCTGACGATGATGTTCATCGCGCACGACCTCGCCGTGGTGCGCCACCTCTGCGACCGGATCGCGGTGATGTACCTCGGCGCCGTGGTCGAGGTGGGCGAGTGCGAGCAGCTGTACCGGTCGCCGCGGCACCCCTACACGAAGGCGCTGCTGTCCGCGGTACCGATCCCGGATCCGCTCGTCGAGACGAAGCGCCGCCGCGTCATCCTCACCGGCGACGTGCCGAGCCCGCTCGACCCACCCAGCGGCTGCCGGTTCCGCACCCGGTGCTGGAAGGCGCAGGAGGTGTGCGCGACGACGGTCCCGGCGCTGACCGACACGGCGGACGGGCACCGCGTCGCCTGCCACTTCCCCGAGCCCGCCGCCGTCGCGGCCGCGGGAGTGTGACCGTGCTGCACCGCAACCTCGTCGGCGGCGAGTGGGTCGACGGTGAGCGCCGCGCGAACGTGAACCCGGCCCGGCCCGGCGAGGTCGTCAGCGAGTACGCCGAGGCCGGCCCGGACACCGCCCGCGCCGCCGTCGAGGCCGCCCGCGCCGCCCAGCCCGGCTGGGCCCGCACGCCCGTCGCCGAGCGCATGGCGATCCTCGACCGGATCGGCACCACGATCCTCGACCGCGCCGAGGACCTCGCCGTGCTGCTCGCCCGCGAGGAGGGCAAGCTGCTCGCCGAGGCGCGCGGCGAGGTCGCCCGGGCCGGGCAGACCTTCCGCTACTACGCCCACCAGCTGCTGCAGCCGCAGGGCGAGGTGTATGCGTCCACAAGGGACAACGTCCACGCCGAGGTGCGCCGCCGGCCGCTCGGCGTGGTCGCGGTCATCACGCCGTGGAACTACCCGATCGCGATCCCGGCCTGGAAGGTGGCGCCCGCGCTCGCCTACGGCAACGCGGTCGTGCTCAAGCCGGCCGAGCTGGTGCCGGCCTCGGCCGGAGAGCTCGCCGGGATCATCGCCGGCTCGGGCCTGCCGCCGGGGGTGTTCAACCTGGTCCTCGGGGCCGGGCGGGTGGCCGGCGAGGCGCTGCTCACCAGCCCCGGCGTCGACGGCGTGTCGTTCACCGGCGGCACCGGCACCGGCGCCCACGTCGCCCGCCAGTGCCTCGCCCACGGCAACAAGCGCTTCCAGCTGGAGATGGGCGGCAAGAACCCGCTCGTCGTGCTCGACGACGCCGACCTCGAGGTGGCCGTGCGCTGCGCCCTCGACGGGAGCTTCTTCAGTACCGGCCAGCGCTGTACCGCGTCGAGCCGGCTCATCGTGCAGGCGGGCATCCACGACCGGTTCGTGGCCGCGCTCGCCGGCGCCGCCGACACGCTGAAGGTCGGCGACCCGCTCGACCCGCACAGCCAGGTCGGCCCGGTGGTCAGCCCGCAGCAGCTCGCCCAGAACCTCGGCTATATCGCCATCGGCACCGCCGAGGGCGCGACCGTGGCGGCCGGCGGCACCAGCGACGGGCAGTTCATGCGGCCCACGCTGCTCACCGGCGCACGCAACGACATGCGGGTGGCCCGGGAGGAGATCTTCGGCCCGGTCTCCTGCGTCATCCGGGTCGGCGACCTCGACGAGGCCCTCACCGTCGCCGCCGACACCCGCTATGGGCTCTCCGCCGGCATCGTCACCACCTCCCTCGCCGCGGCCGAGCGGTTCAAGCGCGACGCCCGCGCCGGCATCGTCACCGTCAACCTGCCCACCGCCGGCACCGAACTGCACCTGCCGTTCGGCGGCACCGGCGACTCCAACCACGGCCCGCGGGAGCAGGGCGGCTACGCCCGCGACTTCTACTCGGTGCCGGTGACCTGCTACACCGGCTGGTGACGGCGTGGCGCCCCGGATCCTGCTGACCGAACCGATCGCCGCGGCCGGGATGGACCTGCTGCGCGCCGCCGGCGACGTGCACGTCGCCGGCGTCACCGACCCGGCCGCGCTCGCCGCCGGACCACTCGCCACCGCCGACGCCCTCGTCGTGCGCTCCTCTCCCGTCACCGCCGCCATGCTGGAGGCGGCCCCCCGGCTGCGGGTCGTCGGCCGCCATGGCGCCGGCCTCGACGGCATCGACCTCACCGCGGCGGCGCGGCTGGGCATACCGGTGGTCAGCACGCCGGGCGCCAACGCCGAGTCCGTCGCCGAGTTCGTCGTGCTCGCCGCGCTGACCCTCGCCCGGCAGCTGCCACCGGCCGTGGCGGCCCTCGCCGGCGGCGGGTTCCCGGCCGGCCGGTCCCTGCCGTCGTCGGTCGTCGCCGCCGGGCTCACCGGGACCATGCTCGCCGGGCGGACCCTGGGACTGGTCGGCCTCGGCGCGATCGGTCGCGGCGTGGCCGCCCGCGCCCTCGGCCTGGGCATGACGGTGCTCGCCTTCGACGTCGCGGCGGTGGTACCGCCACCGGGCGTGCGGCTGGTGCCGCTGGACGAGCTGCTCCGCTCGTCCGACGTGGTCAGCCTGCACGTGCCGCAGACCCCGCAGACCCTCGGCCTCATCGGCGCCGCCGCGCTGGCGGCGATGCGGCCGGGCGCGCTGCTCGTCAACACCGCCCGCGCCGGGGTCGTCGACCAGTTCGCCGTCCTCGCCGCGCTCGACACCGAGCGGCTGCGCGGCTACGCCGTCGACGTGTTCGCTCCGGAGCCGCCCGCGCCCGGCGACCCGCTGCTGCACCACCCCAAGGTACTGGCGACGCCGCACATGGCGGCGATGACCCACGACGCGCTCGACGCGATGGCGGTCGCCGTCGCCCGGGGCGTCCTCGATGTGCTCGAGAAGGGACGTTCCCGGTGAAGCAGCAGGTGCTGGACTACATCGGCGTCGACAGCCGCATCGACGACGAGAGCCGCGAGCTGCGCGACGCCGTGCGCGCGTTCGTCGACCGGCGGGTCCGGCCGCACGTCGCCGGCTGGTACGAGCAGGGCCGCCTCCCGGTCCGTAACCTCGCCCGCGAGCTCGGTGAGCTCGGGGTGCTCGGCATGCACCTGCGGGGCTACGGCTGCGCCGGCACGTCCGCCCTCGCCTACGGGCTTGCCTGCTTCGAACTGGAGGCCGGCGACTCGGGCCTGCGCTCGCTCGTGTCGGTGCAGGGCTCGCTCGCGATGTACGCCATCCACCGGTACGGCTCGGAATCCCAGCGTCAGCAGTGGCTGCCCGCCCTCGCGAGCGGCGCGGCGATCGGCTGCTTCGGCCTCACCGAACCGGACTTCGGCTCCGACCCGTCCGGCATGCGCACCCGGGCCCGACACGACGGCTCCGACTGGGTGCTCGACGGCACCAAGATGTGGATCACCAACGGCTCGGTCGCCGACGTCGCCGTCGTGTGGGCCCGCACGGACGACGGCGTCCGCGGCTTCCTCGTGCCCGCCGGCACGCCCGGCTTCGCCGCCCCGGAGATCACCCGCAAGCTCTCCCTGCGCGCCTCGGTCACCGCCGAGCTGATCCTCGACGGCGTGCGGCTGCCCGCCGACGCGATGCTCCCGTCGGCGGCGGGCCTGTCCGCCCCGCTGTCCTGCCTCAACGAGGCCCGCTTCGGCATCGTCTTCGGTGCGCTCGGCGCCGCCCACGACTGCCTGGCGACGGCCATCGGCTACGCGAACACCCGCGAGATCTTCGACCGGCCGCTCGCGGCCTACCAGGCGACCCAGCTGAAGCTGGCCGACATGACCCTGGAACTGGGCAAGGGCCTCCTGCTGGCGCTGCACCTGGCCGAGCTGAAGGACGCCGGCACCCTCGACCACCGCCAGATCAGCCTGGGCAAGCTCAACAGCACCCGTGAGGCGATCGCCATCGCCCGGGAGTGCCGCACCATCCTCGGCGCGGCGGGCATCACCCTGGACTACCCGGTGCTGCGCCACGCGGCGAACCTGGAGTCGGTGCTGACCTACGAGGGCACCTCGGAGGTCCACCAGCTGATCATCGGCCAGACGGTCACCGGCCACGCCGCCTTCCGCTGACGGCCGCCTTGCCCTCAGACCGGCACTGTCGCGGGGATCGCGTTGACGCCGCTGGTGCTGAACGCCTCCGGTCTCGCCGCCACGAACCGCTCGATGCCCGTCGGGGCCTGCCCGCCGACGACCTCGACGAGGTTGTTGGTACCGGCGAAGACACCGTTGCGGTAGTCGACCGCGATGTGGCCGAGGTGCTGGACCAGGTACGGGTTGGCACCCATGGCGGTCAGCGCCGCGGTGAACGTCTCGACGCTGATCGGCTCGTACCTGACGGGGATGCCGAGCGACCGCGACATGGCCGCGGCGATCTCGTGGTGGTTCATCTCGACCGGGCCGTACAGCGGATAGACCTGCCGGTCGTGGGGTTCGGGATGCTCCAGGACCGCGGCGATGACGGACGCCTGGTCCGCGCCGACGATCGGTGCGTGGCGGGCGTCGGCGAACGGGAGCCGCAGCACGCCCTCGCCGCCTTCCCGGTTGAAGAACGCGACCAGCCACTCCGCGAACAAGGTCGGCCGCAGGTGCGCGGTCCGCATCGCCGTGCGGTCCAGGAGCCGCTCGGCGAGCCAGTGCTGGCGGGCCGCGTTGCTCTCGGCCTCCCGGCGCGCCGAGATCTGGGACATGTTCACCACGGACGTGACACCTGCCTCGCTGGCCGCCTGCGCGAAGATGGCCGTCGCCTCCAGCAGGCCCGGCAGGATCTGGTAGCAGAAGTAGGCGTTCGTCACGCCCGGCATGGCGGCGCTGACCGAGCCGAAGTCGAGGAGATCCCCGACGGCGACCTCGGCCCCCGTCGCGGCCAGCTTCGCGGAGCGTTGATCCGCGCGATGGACGAAGGCGCGGACCCGGTGACCACGGTCGAGCAGCAGTCGCACGGTACGGTCGCCGGTCTTGCCCGTCGCCCCGGTCACCAGGTACAGCGGTTCGTTCGTGGTCATGGCTGTCGCCTCCAACAAGTCGCTCCGCCTCGGAGCTCGCTCCGCTTGCCTACCCTTCGACGCCGCCGTCACGACCACTCGTCACAGCTCGGGGATGATCCTTGAGGGTGGTCGACCGCGTCGCGCAGCCGACGGCATGTGCACCGACCAGAGCAGCCCGCCGATGCCGTTGACCGCACAAGCCTCGACTGACCCGGCTCAGGCCGGCGGGACGAGCGTCCGCTCCAGCTTCGCGAGCAGGCCGACCAGGGCCGCGCGTTCGGCGTCCGTGAGCGCGGCGATCAGGTCGTCCTCGTGGCCGAGCAGCTCCCGCACGGTCGCCTCGATGAGCCGGTGGCCGGCCGGCGTGAGGCGGACCGCCACGGCCCGGCGGGAGGCCGTGGACGGCGCGCGTTCCACCAGGCCGGCCTGCTCGGCGCGGGCGACCCGCTGCGAGACGGCCCCGGCCGTGATCAGGGTGCGGCCGGTGATCTCGCGGGTCGTCAGCTCGTACGGCGGCCCGGACCGGCGGATCACGCTGAGCAGGTCGAGCGTCGAGGGGTCGACGCCGAGCCGGGTCAGGGTCCGGCGCCGGTCGTCGGCGAGGACCTTCGCGATCCGCCAGACCGGCGTGACGACCTCGATCGATCCGGTCGGTACCCCGGGCAGCTCCCGCTCCCAGGCGGCGGCGATGTCGGCCGCGGGCCAGGTCGAGGGGGGCCCCATCGGGTAGTCGTCGGCCATGCCCACCTCCGCTGCTATGTTTAGGTCTAAACGTAGCAGCGGAGGTGGTACCGATGGGACGCATCGTCCTGGTGACCGGCGGCGGCAACGGCATCGGCCGGGCGGTCGCGGCCCGGTTCCGCGCCGCCGGCGACACCGTGGTCATCACCGGACGCGACGGCGAACGGCTCGCCGCCACGGCCGCCGAGCTCGGCGCCCGCGCGCTGCCGTGCGATGCAACCGACCCGCGGCAGGTCGCCCGGATGGCCGGCGAGCTGGGCCCGGAGCTCGACGTGGTGGCCAACGTGGCCGGCGGCAACACCGACCTCGTCCGGCCCGCCCCGCCGGGCGCCGACCTGGCCGAGGTCGCGGCCGCCTGGCGGGCCAACCTCGACGCCAACCTCATCAGCGCGGTGCTGACGACGACGGCCGTGCTCGACCGGCTCCGCCCCGGCGGCTCGATCATCACCATCGGGTCGATCGGCGCCGAGTACGCCAGCACGTCCTACGGTGCGGCGAAGGCGGCGCTGGCCGCGTGGACCGCCGGGCTCTCGTCGACCGTCGGCCCGAGAGGACTCACCGCGAACCTCATCGCCCCGGGCTACATCGCCGAGACCGGCTTCTTCCACGGCCGGCTCAGCGACGAACGGCGGGCCGCGCTGGTCGACGCCACGCACGACAAGCGGCCGGGCCGCCCCGACGACGTCGCCGAGACGGCCTGGTTCCTCGCCTCGGCCGGCGCCCGCCACATCACCGGGCAGACCCTGCACGTCAACGGCGGCGCCCACACCACCCGCTGACCCGGACCCCAGGCCGTCATGACTGGGGTGTTTCCAGGGTCCGAAGGGTGCGGCTGACGTGGTGCCCTGGTGCGGCCGGCGGCACGACCGGCGCCGGCTCGATCAGGAGGGGCGACCATGACCACGCACAACCCTGTCATCTTCATCCACGGACTGTGGCTGCACGCCACGTCGTGGAACTCGTGGATCGAGGTGTTCGAGGAGGCCGGGTACACGGCCTCGGCGCCCGGTTGGCCGGGTGACCCGGACACGGTCGCGGAGGCGCGCGCCAACCCGGAGAGCATCGCCGACCACGGCATCGATGATGTCGTCGCGCATTTCGCGAAGATCATCCAGAACCTGGACGCGAAGCCGATCCTGGTTGGCCACTCGTTCGGCGGCATGATCGCCCAGAAGCTGCTGGGGCAGGACCTCGCCGCGGCCGCGGTGGCGATCGACGCCGCGCAGATCAAGGGCGTGCTGCCGCTGCCGCTGTCGGCGTTGCGGGCCACGCTGCCGGTGTTCAAGAACCCCGCCAACCGGCACCGGTCGGTGTCGCTGACGGCCGCGCAGTTCCGGTACGCGTTCGGCAACGCCATCCCGGCGGAGGAGTCCGACGAGCTGTTCGAGCGGTGGGCGATCCCCGCGCCGGGCAAGCCGCTGTTCGAGGCGGCCGCGGCCAACTTCGACCCGCACTCGCCGGCCGCGGTGAACACCGCCAACGAGATGCGCGGGCCGCTGCTGCTCATGATGGGCGGGCGCGACCACACCGTGCCCGAGGCGGTCACCCGGGCCACGCTGAAGCAGTACCGCCACTCGAGCGCGGTCACCGAGATCGTGGACTTCCCGGACCGGGCGCACTCCCTGACGATCGACCACGGCTGGCGCGACGTGGCCGATGCCACCCTGTCCTGGCTGCGCACGCACGCCGACGCGATCGCGAAGCCGGCGTCGTGACCGTTCCCACCCGCGCGCGCCGCTGGCCGGCGCGCGCCGTGGACCTCGACGACAACGACGGCTCGACCCCGGAGGGGCCACCGTGGAACTGCACCTGAGCGGCAAGGTCGCGGTCGTGACCGGTGCCGGACGCGGCATCGGCCTGGCCGTCGTGCGGGCGCTGGCCGCCGAGGGTGTGCGCGTGGTCGCCGGCGCCCGGACCGTCACCGGCGAGTTGGAGCGGCTCGCCGGCGCCGGCGCCGTGCGGCCTGTCGCGGTGGACCTGTCCACCGTCGACGGACCGCGCCGGCTCGTGGACGCCGCCGTCGCCGAGTTCGGCCGCATCGACCTGCTCGTCAACAACGTCGGCGCCGTCCGTCCGCGCCCGGACGGCTTCCTGGCCGTCTCCGACGAGGACTGGATCGCCACCCTCAACATCAATCTGCTGGCGCACGTGCGCACGGTGCGGGCGGCGCTGCCCCACCTGTACGCCGCCGGCACCGCGGCCATCGTCACGATCGCGTCGGTCAACGCGACGCTGGCCGACCCGCTCGTCATCGACTACAGCGCCGCCAAGGCGGCGCTGGTGAACTTCTCGAAGGCGCTGTCGAAGGAGGCCGGGCCCCGGGGAGTGCGGGTCAACACGATCAGCCCCGGCCCGGTCGGCACCGACCTGTGGCTCGGCGCCGACGGGGTCGCCGAGACCCTCGCCCGGGAGCTGGGCGGCGACGCCGCGCAGATCGCCGAGCGGGCCGCGCACGAGTCGGTCACCGGGCGGTTCACCGAGCCGGAGGAGGTCGCCGGCCTCGTGGTGTACCTCGCCAGCAACCTCGCCGCCAACGTGACCGGCGCCAACCTCGCCATCGACGGCGGCCTCGTCACCAGCCTTTGAGGTCGCCGACGATCGCGTGCAGCTGCGCCCGCGCGGTGATCCCGAGCTTGGGGAAGATGTTGTGCAGGTGGGTGCTGACGGTGCGGTGCGAAAGGTACAGGGCCTGGCCGATCTCCCGGTTGGTCAGGCCCTTGGCCGCCAGCTGGGCGATCTGCAGCTCCTGCGGGGTGAGCTCCTCGCGGCCCGTGGCGGGGCGGACCCGGCTCGTCTCACCGGCGGCGCGCAGTTCCTGCCGGGCCCGGTCCGCCCACGGCACGATGCCCAGCGCGTCGAAGGTGTTGCAGGCCGCCCGCAGCGGCGCCCGCGACTCGACCGGCCGGCGCTGCCGGCGCAGCCACTGGCCGTACGCGAGCTGGGTCCGCGCCCGTGAGAACGGCCACCGGCTCGTCTCGGCGCCCAGGGCCGCGCGGAAGAGCGCCTCCGCGCCGGCGTCGTCGGCGAGCACGGCTCGCGCGTAGCGCAGCCCGGCGTGCAGGGCCGGCGACGACGTCTGGCGGCCCGCCACCTCCAGCTCGGACACGATCTCGGCGACCTCGTCCCGGTGCCCGCTGTGGGCAGCCGCCTCCACCAGGTCGGTCAGCGCGAAGCAGCGCAGCCCGGCGTGGAACGACGGGTCGCCCGGGTCGTGCATCCGGCGCAGTTCGCCATATGCGTCGGCGTGGCGGCCGTCGGCGAGCGCGCTCAGCCCCCGGGCGAGCTGGACGGTGGCCAGCACCGGCCGGACGGAAGCGGCGACGCCGCGCTGCTCGGCCTCGGCCGCCAGCGACGCCGTCCGCTCCGGGTGGCCGCCGAGCGCGGCCAGCACGGCGGCGGACGCCCGGGCGATGCCGAAGAACAGCGGCTGGGAGGTCTCCAGCGCCAGCCGGGCGGACTCCTCGGCCGCCGGCACGCCGGCGCGCAGGTCCGCCTGGTGGGCCGCGCACCAGGCCAGCGCGGCGAGGGCCCGGGTCAGCGAGCCGAGCCGGCCCTGGGCCCGCAGGTCCGGGATCGACGCCGTGCAGCACGCCTCGGCCTGGTCGAAGTCGCCGATGATGACCGCCGCGCTGCCCAGCAGGCGCAGGGTCTGCGCGTCTGCGCCGGCCCGGGCGGAGACGCCGCGCAGGCCCTCGATCACGGCCGAGCCCCGTTCGACTGGCGCCGCGAAGGCGAGGATGGCCAGCCGGTCCGGGTCGTCAGCACCGGCGGGCAGGGACTCGGTCACCGCTACGACGCGGCGGCCGGCCTCGGGGTCGGCCTCGGACCAGAAGCTGCGCAGAGCCGCGCTGTTGAGCAGACGCATGGCCAGCCGGTCGCTGCCCGGGTCGCCGGTGCCGGCGACCCGGGCGGCGACCTCGGCCAGCGCCAGCGGCCCGGTCTTCTGGTCGCGCAGGCCGTCGCCGAAGCTCGCCGCGATCCACAGCCGCTGCGCCTGCTGCCCGAACGACAGGCCCCGGGCCTCCGCCTCCTGCAACAGCCCGCCGACGACGTCGTGGCGGCCGAGCTCGACGGCCAGCTCGGCGGCCTGCAGCAGCCGGGCCGCCGACCGGGCCGGGTCGACGGTGAGCTGCCCGGACCGCTGCAGGGCGGCGACCGCGATCACCATGGCCCCACGACCCTGCGCGTGGCGGGCCGCGCGCTCGAGCTCGTCCGCGACGTCGTCGTCGGGCCCGTGGCTGGCCCCGGCCCGATGCCACACCTGGCGGTCGGCCTGCCCGCGCACCACGCCCGCCAGCGCGGCGTGTGCGGCCAGGCGCTGGGCGAGCGGGGCCCGCTGCCGAATCGCCGAGCGCATCAGCGGGTGCCGGAACCGGATGCTCAAGCGGTCCAGGTCGACGAGGTGGGCGGCGGCGGCCGGGGTCAGGTCGTCGACCGTCACCGCAGTACCGGCGACGACCGCGGCGGCGTCGACGGCCTCGGCGAGCGTGTCGCCGTCGTTGACCGCCGCGACCAGCAGCAGCGTCTGGGTGTTGTCCGGCAGCCCGGACACCCGCGCCGCGAACGCCTCCTCGAGGCGGGCGGTCAGCGGGCGCTGGGCGGGCTCCAGCGGATCGTCCTCGAACCGCCGGGCCGCGATCGGCAGTTCGACCAGCGCCAGCGGGTTGCCGGCCGACTCGTCCAGCAGCCGTCGCCGCAGCCCGCCCGGCAGCTCGGGGGCGCGGGCGTCGAGCAGGGCGGCCGCCGACGCGTCGTCCAGGCGCTCCACCCGCAGCTGGTCGAGGGCGGCGCCGAACCCGTCGGCATATCCGTCCCGCATCGCCGCCAGCAGAACGATCGGGTCCGAGCCCAGGCGGCGCGCGACGAACGCCAGGACGTCGGCGCTGGGCGGGTCCAGCCAGTGCGCGTCCTCCACGACGAGCAGCGCGCCGGACTCGGCAGCCGCCTCGGCCAGCAGGTTCAGCACCGCCAGCGCGACGAGGAACAGGTCCGGCGCGGTGCCCCGGGCCACGCCGAACGCGGTCAGGACGGCGTCGCGCTGCGGGCCGGGCAGCTCGTCGGCCCGGCCGAGGATCGGCCGGAGGAGCTGGTGCAGGCCGGCGAACGGAAGCCGCGCCTCGGCCTCGGTCCCGGTGACCGAGAGCACGAGCAGGCCGTGACCGGCCGCGACCAGGCCGGCCTGGCGCAGCAGCGCCGACTTGCCGATGCCGGCCTCGCCGCGCACCACGAGCGCGCCGCCACCATGGCGCGCCGACGCGACGAGCTCCGCCAGGCGCTGCGACTCCCGCTCCCGCCCGAACAGCGTCACATCCGGACCACCGACTGCCATCGACCCACCCGTCTCCCGCCAGCAACCGGCACCATCCTTGCGGCCTGGACCGGTGGGCGCCAGAGCGCGATCCGTCACGTGACGTATGGAGCTCGCCGGCCGGGCTGGCTTACGCTCCGAACCGTGATCGTGCAGTCACCGGCCCGCTCGTCGCTGCTGCGGGGACGGCAGGACGAATGCCACGCCATCGACGGGTTCGCGGCGACCGTCCGGTCGGGCCTGAGCGCCACGCTCGTGCTCGTCGGCGAGGCCGGGATCGGCAAGACCCGGCTGCTGGAACACGCGGCCGACGCCGCCGCGGACCTGCACGTCGCCCGGGTCGTCGGGGCGGAGTCGGAGAGCCGGCTGGCCTACGCGGCCCTGCACCGGCTGCTCCGGCCGTTCCTGGACCGCATCGAGGCGCTGCCCGAACCGCAGCGGGCCGCCCTGGCCGGGGCGTTCGGCCTTGCCGCCAGCGAGACGGCGGACCGCTTCCTGGTCGGCCTGGCCACCCTGACCATGCTCGCCGGCGTCGCCGAGAGCCTTCCGCTCGTCTGCCTCGTCGACGACGCCCACTGGCTGGACCGGGAGACCGCGGCCGTGCTGGCGTTCGTGGCCCGGCGGCTGCACGCCGACAGCATCGGCCTGCTGATCGCCGCTCGGGACGAGGGCGGCCTGACGCAGGCCCTGGACGGCCTGCCCACCGTTGCCCTCGCCGGCCTGCCCGACCGGGCCGCCCGCGACGTGCTGACGCTCACCGTCCCCGGGCAGATCGCGCCGCAGGTCGCCACGCGGATCGTCACCGAGACCCGGGGCAACCCGCTCGCGCTGATCGAGCTGACCGCCGAGCTGTCCGAGGACCAGCTGGCCGGTTCGGCGTCGCTGCCCGACCGGCTGCCGCTGAGCGAGCGCATGGAGGCGCATTTCCTGCGGCGGGTCCGCCTGCTGCCGGCCGAGACGCAGTCGCTGCTGCTCATCGCCTCGGTGGCGCCCCAGGACGACGCCGCCGTCATCTGGCGGACGGCAACACTGCTCGGCCTGTCCGCCGACGCGCCCGATCCGGCGCTGGCCGAGGGGATCCTCACGGCCGCTCCCGCGTTGGCGTTCCGCCACCCGCTGATCCGCTCCGCGGTCTACTCGGGCGCCTCGCCGGCCGATCGGCGCCGGGTGCACGCCGCGCTGGCCGAGGCCATCGACCGCGACGCCGACCCGGACCGCCGGGCATGGCACCTGGCCGAGGCGACCGCCGGGCTGGACGAGCACGTGGCCGGCGAGCTGGAGCACGCCTCCCAGCGGGCCCGCGGCCGCGGCGGCTACGCGATGCTGGCGACGTTCCTGTCCCGCGCCGCGGAGCTGACCCCGGACCCCGGGCACCGGACCAGACGCCTCTTCGCCGCCGCCCAGGCACACCTTGTCGCCGGCGACCCGGTGGCCGCCGAGCTGCGCCTCGGGCAGGTGCGGTCCGGACTCCGCACGCCCGAGCTGCGCGCGACCGCACACCGCCTGAAAGCCGCCATCGACTGGTTCGGCGGCAACGTGGCGAGGGTGAACTCGGCGACGATGCTCGAGGTCGCCACCGACCCCGGCGTGCCCGACGATCTGCGCCGCGGGATGCTGTTCGAAGCGCTCACGGTGGCGATGCTCGCCCAGCGGCACACCGTCGGCACGACCCTCGCCGAGGTGGCCCGCACCGCGCTGCGCGCACCCGGCAACCGTCGCGGCCCGGCCACCACGGTGCAGCTGCTGTTGGACGCCTTCGCCATTCGCATCGCCGACGGATACGCCCAGGCGGTACCGCACCTACGCGCGGCCGTGGCGGCGCTGTGCGTCGACCCGGAACTGTCCCACGGTTCCGTGCCCTTCACCATGATCGGCCAGTTCGCCGCGGAGGACCTGTGGGACGACGACGGCCACCTGCGCCACCTGCGCCACGCCGAGGCGCTCGCCCGCCAGCGGGGCGCGCTCCACGCCCTCTACTGCCTGCTGTACGGACTGGGGACATCCGCCACCTGGACGGGTGACTTCGTGCAGGCCCAGGCCCACTACGCCGAGGCCGCCGACGTCGGCACCATGATCGGAGTTCAGGGCGACGACACGGCACGGCAGGTCGAGCTGCTCGCCTGGCGTGGAAACGAAGCGCAGACCCGGGCGGCGGCCGACGCGGCGATCACCGTCTGGGACGCCGAGCGCGGCTATGCGGTGCTGGGTAGCCACGCCCGCAACTCGCTGACCATTCTGGAACTCGGTCTCGGCCACTACCAGGAAGCGCTGTCCCTGGCCCTCCCCGGCCTCGACGACGACCCGGTCGCCCACGGCAACCGCATGCTGCCCAACCTCATCGAAGCGGCCGTCCGCTCCGGCGACCGGCCGACCGCGCGGACCGCGCTCGCCCGGCTGACCGAGCGGGCAACCGCCAGCGGTACCCCGTGGGCCCTGGGCATGCTGGCACGCTCCCGCGCCCTGCTGGCCGCCGACACCGAGGCGGACGCGCTGTACCGCGAATCGGCCGAACACCTGGCCGGCACCAGGGTGGCCACCGAACTCGCCCGCACACATCTGCTGCACGGCGAGTGGCTGCGCCGCCACAAGCGCCCTACAGAGGCACGCGTACAGCTGCGGACCGCGCACGACGCCTTCGCGGACATGGGCGCGGCCGCGTTCGCCGAACGGGCCCGCATCGAGCTGCTGGCCACCGGCCAGCGGGCCCGCTCCCGCGCCGTTGCGGCCGACCACGACCTCACGCCCCAGGAGGCCCGGGTCGCCAAGCTCGCCGCGGAGGGGGCGACCAACGCGGAGATCGCCACCCAGCTGTTCGTCACGACCTCAACCGTCGAGTACCACCTCAACAAGATCTTCCGGAAGCTCGACATCACCTCGAGGCGGCAACTCGCACGGACGCTCCGAGCGATGCCGGAGTGATCACGCACTCCGGCATCCGTCCGATGCGCTGCATGACGGGCCGACGGCGGGGCCGTCACGGGCGGGAACCCGATACGCTCGTTCGCCATGCTGGTGCATTCGTTGCCCGTCGAACCGCAGCCGGCGCCGTGCGCGAACGTCGGTGGGGCATCGGCCGGCCGGCACCTGGGGGCATACGTGCTCGGGTACGCGGGGTTCCGCTCCGGGACCGGAGCCGCGATCAACCATCGGGTGCTGCCCGTCGCCGGCGCCACGCTCGTCATTGACGTCGACGGTTACGGGGCGGTGGTGACCGGGCCGCGGAGACGGGCCGTGATCGCCGCGGAGCGGTGGGGGCACGGGGTCACGGTCGGGCTGACGCCGGCCGGGGTGCGGGCCGTGCTCGGGATGCCGATGGGGGAACTGGCCGAGGCCATCGTCTCGTTCGACGAGCCGGCACTGGTTGAACGGCTCGCCGCGGCCGCCGCGTGGGGCGACCGGTTCGCGATCCTCGACGGCTGGGTGGAGCGGAAGGTCCGGCAGGCGCGTCACGGGATCGATCCGCGGATCGCTGCGGCGTGGGAGCAACTGCAGCGGCCGGACTCACCAGGGGTCGAGGTGGTGGCGGCCCGGCTCGGCGTTCGGCGGCGCCTGCTGGAGCAAGGTTTCCAGCATGACGTCGGGATCCCGCCGGGAACCGTTGCTCGCATCGCCCGGTTTCAGCGCGGCGCCGGGATGCTTGCCGGGCAGGTCGCGCTCGGCCGGGCGGCGGTCGAGTGCGGCTACGCCGACCAGCCCCACCTGACCCGCGAAGTCCGGGCGATGAGCGGATGCACCCCTGCGGAGCTGCGTCGGCATCTGCACCTCGCGCAATCGTTCAAGACCGCGCCGCCGACACCCGCATAGCCTGGCCGCATGACGCTCGACGGCAAGATCGCCCTGGTCACCGGCGGCTCCCGCGGCATCGGGCGGGCGATCGTGGAACGGCTCGCCCGGGAGGGCGCCCAGGTGTACTTCACCTACCGCACGGAGCCGCGCACGACCGGCGCCGTCGGCATCCGGACCGACCACCAGGACGCCGGCAGCGTCGAGGCGATGTTCGCGGCCGTCGGCGACCGTCTCGACATCCTGGTCAACAACGCCGCGATCAACCCGGGCGCGCCGCTGGAGGAGCTGACCGCGGCGGAGTTCGACCGGGTGCTGACCGTCAACACGAAGGTGCCGTTGCTGGCGATGCGCGCCGCAGCCGAGCGGATGGGGCCCGGCGGTCGGATCGTCAACCTGTCGACGCTGAACACGGTCGTACCGGCGGCCGGGCATCTGCTGTACACGATGAGCAAAGGCGCCCTCGAGCAGGCCACCGCCGTCGCGTCCCGCGAGCTCGGGCCACGGGGCATCACCGTCAACACCGTGTCGCCGGGAGCGGTCGCGACCGACATGCTCCGGTCGGTCAACCCGCCCGAAGCACTCGTTCGGGCCGCCGCATTGACCGCCCTGCAGCGGCTCGGCGAACCCGACGACATCGCCGCGGTCGTGGCCTGGCTGGCCGGGCCGGACGCGGGCTGGGTCACCGGGCAGAACATCCGCGCGACCGGGGGCCTGCTCGTATGACATAGCCGGTGACACAGCCGGGATCATTGATGGCCGATCGGGATCTTGACCTGAAGATGCGTGCCGCCGCCGGCCGGGCTGATGATCTCCAGCTGGCCGCCGTGCGCCTCGGTCCGGTCCTGCAGGCCGATCAGTCCGGATCCCTTGCCGGTGTCGGCTCCCCCGATGCCGTCGTCGTGGACCGAGAGCTCGAGCGTCGCGTCACCCGCTTCGACGTCGACGCGCACCACGGTTGCCCGGGCATGCTTGGCGACGTTCGTGAGCGCTTCGGACACGATGTAGTACGCGGTGACCTCGACCTGTTCGGGGAGCCGCCGGTCGATGGCCAGGGTGAGCTCGGCCGGCACCGCGCTGCGGCGGGCGAGCGTCTTGAGCGCCGGCCCCAGCCCGCCCTTGGACAGGATCGCCGGGTGGATGCCCCGGGAGATCTCCCGGAGTTCCTCGCAGACGCCGATCAGGCCGTTCGCGGCGAGTGACACGTCCTCCCTGAGCGAGTCCAGCTCCGGTGGCATCGACGCTTCCACGCACCGCAGTTGGAGGCCGAGCGAGATGAGGTGCTGCTGTGCGCCGTCGTGCAGGTCGCGCTCAAGCTGACGGCGGGTGTTGTCGGCGGCGGTGACGATGCGGGTGCGGGAGGCGTTGAGCTGCGCACGGCTGTGGGCGTTGGCGATCGCGGTCGCCAGCAGGTCGGTGAGGTCGACCAGCCGGGTCTGGGCGGAGGCCGGAATCGGCGTGGGTGACGTGGTCGAGAGGACGGCGGCGCCCCAGAGGCGACCTTCGACCACGACCGGAACGCCGACTCCAGAACGCATGCCCAGGTCACGCAGGACCGCGGCGGTGGGGCCCGCGGCATTGTCGTAGGTCATCCGGGCGGGGCGGCCGGTGCGTTTGATGACCCCGGAAAGGGAGTCCCCCTCGAGCGAAATGTACGTGCCGGCCGGCATCTTGGCGACACCGGGCTCGTTGCGGCCCGAGACGAGGGTGGCCTTGCCGTTCGGCTCGTAGCGGATGAGGCCGGTGTTCTGGGGGCCGCAGATCCGTTCGAGTTCCGCCGTCACCGCGTCGAACACCTCGATCGGTGGGGCTCCACGGGCGACCAGGGTGGCCACCCGTCGCAACGCGGCCTGCTCCTCCATGAGGACTGTGGCCTCTTCACGGCTTGCCCGCAGCGATCTGTTGATCGCGTCGCGCTCACATGCCGCGCACAGGAGCGACTCCAGCGACGGAACCACCCGTTGCCGCAGCCGCTGCAATGTCTGTTCAGGCAGGTCGGTCGGGACCAGCAAGGTGCCCAGCTGGGTCGTGCGGTCCTGCAACGGCAGCGCGATCCGCTGCTCGTCCTCGGCGGTCGCCCCGAGCTCGACGGTGGTGAACCGCAGCCCCAATACATCCGCGATCCGTTGTGAGACCGGGCCGAGCACCGAAGGCACATCGCTGGCACGCAGCAGATGCTGCGAGAGCTCAGCCGCGAGGCCGACCTCCTCGCGGCGTTGCGCTGCCTCGGCGACGGACGACCGGGCCAGTTTTGCCAGGAAGCTGGTCAGCAACGCGGCGAAGACGAACATCACGAGACTCTGCAGGTCCTGCTGCGAGTCGAACTTCAGCGCCTCGAAGGGCGGAACGTGGAAGAAGGCGAATGCAACGGCACTGGCCACCGACGTCGCCACGCCGAGCTCGACGCCCCACAGGCCGGAGACGACCAGGACGCCGGTCAGGTAGATGACGCTTCTTCCGCCGCCATGGGCCGGGCGAAGCTCGAAGAGCGCAGCGGTCTCCGTCGCGATCAACATGACGGCGATGAGCGCACCGACCACGACCGGCGGCCGATCCGGACGGAGCAGCAACGTCATCAGGCGCGCTCGCATCGGCGACCGCCCCCTCAACCTGGCGGCAACGTGCTGCGCTCGCCCCGGCAGTGAACCGGGACAAGTGGTGGGCGTCGTATCGCAGTCACATCCCTCCTCGCTAACACTACCGTGAAAAGTACTGATTCGGCCGGTGTGTCACCTTCGCTCCTGTCGAACTGATCACGACCCGTGCCAACGGCCGCCAAATGTCCTACTATCCAAATGTCCAACATTTGGAGGTCGGCATGCTGTCGAGCCCACGCCGGGCCGCGCCGCTCGCGACGCAGGTCGCCGATCAGCTCAAAGCGCTGATCGCGGCCGGTGACTGGCCGATCGGCACCCGCATCCCGGCCGAACACCGGCTCACCGAGGAGCTCGGGGTCAGCCGCAACACCATCCGGGAAGCCCTCAGCGCGCTCGTGCACGTGGGGCTCCTCGAAGCGCGACCGGGGGACGGCACCTACGTGCGGGCCGACAGCGAGCTGCAGGTCTCGCTCGGCCGTCGGGTCGCCGCGGCCGACCCGGACGACGCGTTCGAGGTCCGCGCCCTGCTCGAGCACCGCGGCGCCCGCCGGGCCGCGCTGCACGCCACCGCCGAGGACGTCGCCCGCCTGCGCGAGCTCCTCGAGCACCGCGACGCAGCCCGAGACGCGGCCGACCTGCCCGGCTTCGTCGAGGCCGACTTCGCGTTCCACCGCGCGGTCGTCATCGCCGGCGGCAACCCGCTGCTCGCCGAGCTCTATCAGCACCTCAGCCCGGTCATCACCCAGCTCATCAACGAGACGGCCGCGCTGCACGAGGACCGGGCCGTCCACGAACTGCACCACCGGCTGGTCGATGCGATCGCCGCCGGCGACCCGGCCGCCGCCGAGGCGTGCAGCGTCGCGCTGGTCGACGAGGGCCGCGACATCCTGCACGGGAGCGCCGCCGCATGATCACATCGGTGGCGCCCGCCGACGCCCCGGCCCGTCAGCGTGCCGGCCTGCTGGTGGTGGGCATCCTGCTGATCGCCACGAACCTGCGGGCGGCGCTGACCTCGGTCGGCCCGGTGCTCGACGACGTCCGTGCCGACCTCGGCCTGACGGCCACCGCCGCGGGCGTGCTCACCGCCCTGCCGCTGCTCGCGTTCGCGGGCTTCTCGCCGGTCGCGCCGCTGGTCTCGAGGAGGCTCGGACTCGAGCGCACCGTCGGGCTGGCGCTCGCCGTGCTCGCCGCCGGCATCGTGCTGCGGTCGCTGCCCGTCGTCGGCGCGATCTGGGCCGGCACCGTCGCCATCGGCGCCGCGATCGCGTTCTTCAACGTGCTGCTGCCCAGTCTGGTCAAGCGCGACTTCCCGGATCGGGTGGCGCAGCTGTCCGGCAGCTACTCCGCGACGCAGAGCATCGTCGCCGCCATCGCCTCCGGCGTGGCGGTGCCGATCGCGGGCCAGTCCCCGGCCGGCTGGCGGATCGCGCTGGGCTGCTGGGTCGGGCTGACCCTCATCGCCGCGGCCTTCTGGCTTCCGCAGCTGGGCGCACGCCGGCCCGGCCGCGACGGTAACGGCGGCGCCGAGGCGGCCATCCACCGTTCACCGTGGCGCAGCGCGCTCGGCTGGCAGATCACCCTCTTCATGGGCCTGCAGTCGCTGGTCTTCTACGTGATGATCGCCTGGCTGCCCACCATCGAACAGGACCACGGCGTGGCCGCGGCGACGGCCGGCTGGCACCTGTTCGTCTACCTGACCTCCGCGGTCGTGGCCAACCTGGCCGCACCGCGCCTCATGCGCCGCCTGCCCGATCAGCGGCTCGTCGGCCTGCTGTGCGCCGTGCTCATCCTGATCGGGGTCGGCGGCCTGCTGTGGGCGCCCGGCGCCGTGGTGCTGTGGCTCATCAGTGCCGGCTTCGGCGCGGGCATGTCCCTCGTGCTGTGCCTGTCGCTGTTCAGCCTGCGCGCCGTGGACCACCGGCAGGCGGCGGCACTGTCCGGGATGGCGCAGTCGATCGGCTATCTGCTGGCGGCGTGCGGGCCGGTCCTCATCGGCGCGCTGCGCGACGTCAGCGGGGCGTGGACCCTGCCGCTGTCGGTGCTGTGCGCACTCATCGCGATGATGGGCGGCTTCGCGTTCCTCTCCGGCCGGCCGCGCGTGGTCGGCTGATCCCAGCGTCCACCGCGGGCCGCTGTGCGGCCTGCGCCGGCGCCTCAGCGCGCTCGTCGAACCCGCCGGCGGCGGCATCGGCCGTGCGTCACTGATCCGTGTTCCAGCTCACCTCGTGAAGCCACCCCTCCAGGTGCCACCAGGCGGCGTGATCGGCCGCCGAAGGGGTACGGCTCGCCTACCTCCTGCTGCAGTCCGGCGGGTGGTGATGTGCCGGCGCGCGCGACCCGCACGGTCGCCGCGGCGTGCTGGTGGGCGACACGAGAGGAACGCGCTTGGCTACCGGGTTCGAGCTGGATCGCTCCCGCGAAGCGGGCGGTACGGCATTCCGGCGTGCCCCGCAAGGGATCGATGCCGGCAAACGCAGCGTGCTGGGCGTCATGGTCGACGTCATCGACTACGACGCGGCGGTCGAGAAGGTGGCCGCGGCCGCCGTCGACCGACGGCCGTTCATCCTCACCGCATTGGCTGTGCACGGCGTGATGACCGGGGTTTCGGACCGTGCGTTCGGCGCCAGGCTCAACGCCTTCGACGTGGTGGCGGCGGACGGCCAGCCGGTACGGTGGGCGCTCAACCTGCTGCACGCGGCGGGCCTGCGGGAATGGGTCAGCGGGCCTGAACTGACGCTGCGGGTGCTGCGGCGGGCGGCCGCCGACGCGTTACCGGTCTATCTGTACGGCTCGACGGCGCAGACCGTCGAGCGGCTGGCGGCGTCGCTGTCCGGGATGCTGCCGCAGTTGCGGATCGCCGGCGCCGAGGCGTCGAAGTTCCGGTCCGCCCGGCCTGACGAGCCAGCGCAGATCGCCGATCGGATCAACCGTTCGGGGGCCCGCCTGGTCCTGGTCGGCCTCGGCTGCCCGCGGCAGGAGGCCTTCGTCCATGCGATGCGACCGCGGCTGGCCATGCCACTGCTGGCCGTCGGGGCGGCGTTCGACTATCACGCCGGCAGGCTCGCTCCCGCACCGCTTTCGATGCAGCGGTACGGCCTGGCCTGGCTGTGGCGGTTGATGCTCGAGCCGCGCCGGCTCTGGCGCCGCTATCTGCTCCTCGGACCCGGCTACCTGCTCCGGTTGTGCGCGCAGAAGACGCGCCTGTGGACGCCGTCCGCGCCGGCACCGTCGTACCGGCTGACCGACCCGCCGCCGCTGTAACCGACCGACCGAAAGGAAGATTTCGATGTGCGGGATCACCGGCATCGTGACCGCGGAAGCGGGCACGGTCGACCCGGACCGGTTGCGGGTCATGTGCCGCACCCTCACCCACCGCGGCCCCGACGAAGAGGGCTTCTACCTCGGCGACACGGTCGGCCTGGCCGTGCGGCGCCTGGCCGTCATCGACGTGGAGCACGGACGGCAGCCGGTGCGGTCCGAGGACGGGACCGTGCACGCGGTGCTCAACGGGGAGATCTACAACCATCAGCGCCTGCGTCGCGAGCTCGCCGCGCGCGGTCACCGGTTCGCCTCCGGCAGCGACGCCGAGGTCATTCCGCACCTGTACGAGGAGTACGGCTCGGACTTCGTGCGGCACCTGGAGGGCATGTTCGCCATCGCGTTGTACGACGAGACCAGGCGTCGCCTGGTGGTGTGCCGCGACCGCGTCGGGGTGAAGCCGCTCTACTACGCGGAGCGCGACGGCGGTCTGGTGTTCGGCTCGGAGATGAAGGCGGTGCTCTGCGCCGTCGACGACCGATCGCCGGATCTGCAGGCGTTCAGCGCATATCTGTCCCTGATGTACGTGCCGGCACCCCGGACCATGTACCGGAGGATTCGCAAGCTGGAGCCGGGCACGGCGCTGGTGTGGCAGGACGACGCGTACACCGTCGAGCGCTACTGGTCCCTCGCCGACGTGGCGCCGCGGCGCGACCTGACGGCGGCCTCGACGCGTGAGATGCTGCGCGACCTGGTGGTCGACAGCGTCCGTCAGCAAATGGTCGCCGACGTCCCGCTCGGCTTCTTCCTCAGCGGTGGCATGGACTCCAGCACGGTCGTCGCCGCGGCCCGCCTGGCGGAGCCGGACGCCGTCCTGAAGACGTTCTCGGTGGGCTTCGCGGACCGGTCCTACGACGAACGCAGCGCGGCCGCCCTGGTCGCGCGGCGGTTCGGTACCGAACACACCGCACTGTTGGTCGAACCACGGGCACAGGACGTGGCGGACGGCATACTGCCCTGCTTCGACGAGCCGTTCGCCGACCCGTCCATGGTGCCCACGTACTACCTGTGCCAGCTCGCCCGGCGGCACGTGACGGTGGCGTTGAGCGGGGACGGCGGGGACGAGCTCTTCGCCGGCTACCTGACGTACCAGGCGGACAAGCTCGCCCGCTACTACCGGCACCTGCCCCGGGCGCTGACGGTCCGGATCGCTCCCTCGTTGCTGCGGTTCCTGCCCCGCTCGAGCGCCCGGGCGAGCTTCGACTTCAAGACGCGACGGTTCGTCGAGAACGCGGTCGAGCACCCGGGCCGCAGTCACTACCTGTGGCGGGTGGTCTTCCGCGAGGCGCACAAGGCACGGATCCTGCAGCCGGACGTGTTCGCCGAGATGACCGACACGTACGCCACGCACGAGCCGCACGACCGGGCCGGCGCCGGCTTCGACCAGCTGACCCGCTTCCAGTACACCGATGCCCAGGTGTACCTCCCCGACGACGTGCTGACCAAGGTCGACCGGCTGAGCATGGCGCACTCGCTGGAGGTGCGGGTCCCGTTGCTCGCCACCGCGATGATCGAGTTCGCGTTCTCCCTGCCGGGCCGGCTGAAGTCCCCCGGCCTGCGGCCGAAGCTCCTGCTGCGCCAGACGATGGCCGACCTGCTGCCACCCGAGATCGTCGCGATGCGCAAGAAGGGCTTCAACGCCCCGCTCCCGAGATGGCTGCGCGGCGTGTTTCGACCGCTGCTCCGCGAGTACCTGAGCCGGGATGTCGTGGAGCGGCAGGGGTACCTGCAGTTCGACGAGGTGAACGCGATCGTCGACCGGCACCTGAGCGGCAGGGCCGAGCATGCCCGGGAGATCTGGATCCTGTTGCTCCTCACCATGTGGGCCGAGCAGGAGAAGGCGTACCTCTAGCGGCCGCGCCTGCCCATCCGCCATCACAAGGGGTACTGCTGAAGGTAAGGCGCTGTGAACTATTGGGTGTTGCTCCTGTCGATCGTCCTGGCCCTGCTGCCGGCCGTCGTCCTCACGTCACTGATCTCCCGGACGGCGCGGGCCTGGACCTGCCGGATCGCCTTCCTCGTCTCGGTTGGGCTGATTCTTTCGCCGTGGCTCTGGGTGCGCCTGGGTTACGACGTCCCGGCGCGGGCCGCCCTGCTGATCGTCACGGGGGCATTCGCGGGCGGGATCGTGCTCAGCGCCGCCACCGCCGGGATCGTGGAGGACAACGCGCCGCCCTCGTTGGGGGTCCAGCGCATGGTCCTCGCCTACCACAGCCCGAGCACGGTCCGTCGGCGCCGGGCGCCCCGGGGGAAGCGGCTGCTCGACATTGTCGGCGCGTCCGTCGGGCTCGCCCTCACGCTGCCGCTGTGGCCGATCATCGGGCTGCTCATCTGGTTCGAGGAGCCGGGCCCGGTCTTCTTCACCAAGAACTCCGTCGGCCTGGGCGGCGCCACGTTCCGGCAGTTCAAGTTCCGCAGCATGCGCTACGGCGCGGAGATGCTCACCGGTCCCGTGGCGTCACCCGCGGGCGATCCGCGCACGCTGTGGGTCGGCCGGCGGTTGCGCCGCTGGCACCTGGACGAGCTCCCGGAGCTGATCAACGTTCTGAGCGGCAGGATGAGCCTGGTCGGTCCGCGCCCGCTGCGGACGATACTGGTGCTCTCCCATCTGGAGGCGGTGCCCGGCTACGCCGAACGGCACACGGTCCGGCCGGGGATCGCGTGCATCGCCCAGATCGAGAAGTTTCACATGCCGCCCCAGGAGCGGCTGGTGAAGGACCTCGCCTACATCGAGCACCAGAGCGTGCTGGTCGACCTGCGGCTGCTCGGCCGCGCGGTGCTGACCACGGTTCGCGGCGAGCGCCGGTACCACAGCGACCCGCCGCTCGTGCCCGCCAACCGCGCCGCCACCGATCCGGTCAACGGGTCCGGCGGGCCGCCCGAGCCGATCGAGCACGCGGGTCAGCTGCCCGGCGCCTGAGGCGCGCCCTGCGCTGCACCGGTCAGGCCGGTCGGTGCCGGCCGGTCTCCGGACCGGATCCCTGCGGTGGCGGTGGCCACGAGCCGGCCGAGCTCGGTGAGGCGCAGCAGCCGCGCGGTGACGACGTACGTGATCGCGCCGGGCACGCAGGCCGCCGCGACGACGACGAGCGGCCCGGTCAACGGGGCGAGGAGGTGGGCGGCCGCGGCGGCGACGCCGGCGCCGGCCGCGGCCGCGAGCAGCACCCGGGCGTGCGTGCTCGCGAGCCGGCGACCGTCGATGCGGCCCAGCCGGTGACGCAGGACCAGACCCGCGGTGACGAGGCCGGTGGTGTAGGCCGCCCCGTAGGCGATCGGGATGCCCACGACGATGTCCGGGCGGGGCAGGAACGCGCCGGCGGCCAGGCAGCCGGCCACGCCGACGACGCTGACCGCGCTGGTGATCAGCGCCGGCGTCCTGGTGTCCTGCATGGCGTAGAACCCGCGCAGCAGGATCGTGTAGCCGCTGAACGGCACGAGGGCCAGTCCGAACGCCGCCATGACCGTCCCGAGCAGGCCCACGGTCGATGCGTCGCTGCGCCCGTGGGCGAACAGGAGCGCGGCGAGCTGCGGTCCGAGTGCCACCATCGCCGCCGCGACCGGGGCGAGGGCGACGATGGCCAACCGGATGCCCAGCGACAGGTCGTCGGTCATCCGGCGGTGGTCCAGGCCGGCCGCGCTCCGGCTCAACCGGGGCAGCATCACGGTCATCACCGACAGGGTGATCACCGCGAACGGCATCTGGAACAAGGCGTACCCGTTCTGGTACGCGCTGATCCCACCCGGCCCGCTGATCGACGCCGATCTCGTGGCGACCGCGAACAGCACCTGGGCCGCGGCGACGGACAGCAGCATCCAGCCGCCGAGCCGGACGATCCGGCGTACCCCGACCCCCCGGGGATCGAGCCGGAGCCGGAACGGAAACCCGCTGCGGGCCAGCGCCCACATCACCAGGGCCATCTGGGCGAAGACCCCGGCGCTGGTGCCCAGGCCCAGCAGCAGCAGATGGGGCGTGGTCAACGCCTGCATGCCGGTCGCGCCGCCGATCACGAAGTACAGCGCCCCGACCGCGGTGACGACCAGGCTGTTGGCCAGCGGCGCCCACATCGGGGCGGCGAACCGGCCGCGGATGTTCAACACGGCGCCCGCCGCGGCGCTCACGCCGTAGAACACGATCTGCGGCAGGAAGAACCGGGTGAACACGACCGCCAGCTGCCGCTGGTCCGCGGTGAATCCGGGCGTGAACAGCCCCACGAGCCAGGGGGCCAGCAACGTGGCGACCAGGGTGACCGCCCCCAGACCGCAGCCGATCATCGACAGCAGTCGCTGGGCGTAGACGACGCCGCCGTCGGGCTCCGTCAGCGCCGCCCGGGTCAGCATCGGCACGATGACGCTCGCCATCGCACCCCCGACCACCAGGTCGTACACCACGTTCGGCAACGCGTTCGCCACGTTGTAGCTGTCCAGCAACCGGCTTCCCAGTCCGAGCACGGCCGCCAGCACCAGGATCCTGACGAAGCCGGCCGCCCGCGATGCCAGCGTCGCCACGGCCGCTCCCCGGCCCGCGCGTCCCAGGGACGATCCGGCTGTCACGCTGCCCTTCACGACGCGGCCGGTCAGCCGCCGGCGACCAGTTCGGGATGGGCGGCGAGGAAGCCCGTGACCTGGTCGGTGCGGACGGCGGTGAGCAGGTTGACGGTCTTCTGGTCGAGGTCCTCGGCCGTGCCGTGGCCGGCGGACTGGTTGAACGTGCCCTCGTTCGTCTTGATGGTGACCACGTCGTCGCCGCTCACGCCGCGCATCGCGTAGGCCCAGTCGGCCAGGTCGATGCCGCCGCTGTCGATGGTCATCGCCTTGCCGACGACCTCGACGACCTTGTTGAACCGCACCGGGTTGGTCAGCATGTCCGTGCCGAGCATCCGCTTGAAGACGGCCTTGATGAACTGCTGCTGGTGGCGTTGCCGGTCGTAGTCGCCGTTGGGCAGCGTCTCGCGTTGCCGGACGTAGTCGAGGGCCTGCCACGGTTCGAGGTGCTGGTAGCCGACGTGGTAGACCACCGGGGTCACGCCGGGAACCGGGTCCAGACCCTGCCCGCCGTCGTCCCGGGTGTACTGCCGGAACGGAACCTCGGTCCCGCCCCTGCTGTTGTGACCGATACTCACGGACGTGGTCTCCTGGTCCACGTACATGTCGACCCCGCCGAGCACGTTGACGACCTGCTGGAAGCCGGTGAAGTCGACGATGCCCGCAGCGTCGAACGTCACCCCCCACACGTTCCTGATCGTCCTGGCGAGCAGCTCGACGGCGCGGCTGCGGGCGGCCGGCCCGGTCAGGCCGCTGCCGCCGTAGGCGAACGCCGCGTTGATCTTGTCATTGCCGCCGGGGTACTCCCTGGCCCCGTTGTCGTACGCCGGAATCCTGACCCACGTGTCCCGAGGGATCGAGACCAGGAACGCGGCGTCGTAGCTCGCCGGGATATGCACGATGATGATCGAGTCGGAGCGCACCGGCTCGTTCGGGTCCTGGCCGGGGCGGGCGTCGACCCCGACGAGCAGGATGTTCTTCGCCCCGGTGAGCGACGCGTGGCCGGGCTGCCGGCCCTGGTTGCCGGCGTCGCCGAGCAGGTTCTGCTGGTCGACGCCGCGCAATGCGTAGGAGAACAGGGCCTCCTTCGCCACGATCGCCGCACCGGCCAGCACCGTCAGGATCGTGCCGAGCACGATGCACAACCGCGCCCACGACGGAGCCTTGGGAGAGGACACCGGGCCGGCTCCTGTTCACGAGGGAGATCAGACAGGAGAAATCTAAGGACCGGGTGGACAGGCGGCCGGGGCGTCCTGCGACACCAACCCCCATTTCCACCCGCTCGGAACCGGTGCCGTGCCCACGCCGGCGGTGTACCCCGCCGGTGCCCGGGTACGACCGTGCCGCTCGCAACACGCACTTACTCGACGGGGTCCTCCATGCGTCCCAGTAGTGCCGCGCGGCCACGGTGGCGGCGCTGGTGGTGGCCCTACATGTCGGCGTTCTTCCTAATCGCGGCGGGGTGGGCGCTCGCGCTGCCGGTCAACGGCACGTACGACGAGAAGGACCACATCGCCCGTGCCTACGCCGTGACCACCGGCCAGCTCACCACCGACCGCACGGTCGTCGACCGGCGCGACGACCGCAAGCCCGCGTTCCTGGTACCGGCGAGCCTGTTGCCCAGCAACAGCAACGTCGACTGCGCCTGGTCGCCCCGCCCGGCGCGCCCGGCCGACTGCCAGCGCTGGACCGCCGACCGGGTCCGCGTCCTCACCCCGAGCGGGGCGGCGCGGTACAGCCCGGTCTACTACCTGCTCGTCGGCGCACCGCTGGTGCTCGCGCCGAACCCGACCGGCATCCTGCTCGCGCGGCTCATCTCGGCGCTGGCCGCGGCCGCGCTGCTGGCCGGCGCGGCCGGGATCAGCGACTCGTCGTCGCTGCGGCCGTAGGAGTTGGCCGAGGCGACGCGCATC